>NZ_JBRREG010000099.1:0-16701 GCF_056760155.1 Stenotrophomonas sp. STEN022 | reverse complement strand
CCGCGCCCGGGCGCCCTCAGCCCCGGCCCCCTCCCCCACCCCTCCCGCCCCCCCCCCCCGCCCCCCCCCCCCCCCCCCCCCCCCCCCCCCCCCCCCCCCCCCCCCCACTACCCGGGCAATCCATCGACCATGGGACGGCAGAGACCTTTCCCGCGCAAACGGAATCGAAACACGCGCAAACCCAAGCAGCGCGACAATGTGCCGTTCCTGTTGTCACAGACTGAATACGTTGTAATTGCTCGCCCGAGTCGCGTTCCGCGGAACAAACCTGGCCTTTACCCGGTCAATCTTGTTGCGGCGCAGGACGGCTTTTTCGGACTGAGTCCTTACCATGCGTAATTCCTATCATTTGAAACCATCTGTCCAAGGTGTTGCTGCAATGACGGTTTCCGCCCAGTTCCAAATCGATTACCTGCAGTACCTGGATGCCGACGGCAACCTGGTACGTGACGATCTCCCCGCCTCGCTGCGTGACCCACGCTCGCTGCTGCCGATGTTCAAGCAGATGCTGGCCACGCGGGTGTTCGACACCAAGGCCGTGGCGCTGCAGCGCACCGGCAAGCTCGGCACCTTTGCCTCCTGCCTGGGCCATGAAGCGGCCCACGTCGGCATCGGCGCGGCCATGAAAGCCGGCGACGTGTTCGCCCCCAGCTACCGCGAGTACGGCGCCATGTTCATGCGCGGCGTGCGCCCGCGTGACGTCCTGATGTACTGGGGCGGCGACGAGCGCGGCAGCGACTACGACCGCCAAAGCGATGCGGTCCGCGATTTCCCCATCTGCGTACCGATCTCGACCCAGTGCCTGCACGCGGCTGGTTCGGCGCTGTCGTTCAAGCTGCGCAACATGCCGCAGGTCGCGGTCAGCGTCTGCGGTGATGGCGGCAGCTCCAAGACCGACTTCTACGCCGCGGTGAACTCGGCCGGCGCTTACAAGCTGCCGCTGATCCTGTGCGTGGTGAACAACGGCTGGGCCATCTCGGTACCGCGCTCGGCCCAGACCGGCGCCGAAACCCTGGCCCAGAAGGGCCTGGCCGGCGGCCTGTTCTGCCTGCAGGTGGACGGCAATGACCTGATCGCCGTACTGGCTGCAATGGAACAGGCCCGCGAGCGCGCCCTGTCCGGTCAAGGCGGCACGGTGCTGGAACTGCTTACCTACCGCCTGTCCGACCACACCACCGCCGACGACGCCCGCCGCTACCGCGACGACGCCGAAGTGAAGTCGGCCTGGTTGAATGAACCGCTGATCCGCCTGCGCAAGTACCTGACCGCACGCGGCGTGTGGAGCGAGGAAGAAGAAAAGAACTGGATCGCCGAGTGCGGCACCCGCGTCGACGAGGAGGTCAACGCCTACCTCAACTGCCCGGTGCAGCCGGTCGAGGCCATGTTCGACTATCTGTATGCCGATCCGCCGCCGGACCTGCTGGCGCAGCGTGCTGCCGCCATCGCCCTGGAGCAGCGCCATGGATGACATCAAGCGCAACACCTCTGTCACCCCGGCCAGCCACGATCACGGCGTCGCGCACAGCGCGGCGAGCAACAGCGGAGACACCCCGATGACAGCCACCCCGATCACCCTCATCGAAGCCGTCACCCAGGCCTTGGCATGGGAAATGGAACACGACCCGTCGGTGCTGGTGCTGGGCGAGGACGTGGGCGTCAACGGCGGCGTGTTCCGCGCCACCGCCGGCCTGCAGCAGCAGTTCGGCTCGCAACGCGTGCTCGATACCCCGCTGGACGAAACCACCATCGCCGGCCTCACCGTCGGCCTGGCTGCGCAGGGCATGAAGCCGGTGGCCGAAGCCCAGTTCGATGGCTTCGTCTATCCGATGGTCGATCACCTGATCTGCCACGCCGCACGCCTGCGCAACCGTACCCGTGGCCGCCTGCATTGCCCGATGGTGCTGCGCGTGCCGTGGGGCGGTGGCATCCGCGCGCCGGAACACCACAGCGAAGCCAACGAAGCCATCTTCACCAATGTGCCGGGCATGCGCGTGGTGCTGCCGTCCAGCCCGCAGCGCGCCTATGGCCTGCTGCTGGCCGCGATCCGCGAGCCGGATCCGGTGATCTACATGGAGCCAAAGCGCATCTACCGCCAGTACAAGGAAGTGGTCGTCAATGACGGCGAAGCACTGCCGCTGGACGTGTGCTTCGTGCTGCGTGATGGTACCGACGTGACCCTGGTCACCTGGGGTGCGCAGGTCAAGGAAGCGCTGGAAGCGGCCGACAAGCTGGCTGGCGAAGGCATCAGTGCCGAAGTCATCGACGTGGCCACGCTGCGTCCACTGGACTTCGCCACCATCGCCGAATCGGTGGCCAAGACCGGCCGCTGCGTGATCGTGCAGGAAGCGCCGAAGACCGCGGGCTTTGGCGCCGAAATCGCCGCGCGCCTGGCCGAAGAATCGATCTACGACCTGCTGGCACCGGTCGAGCGCGTTGCCGGCTATGACACCCACATCCCGCTGTTCCGCCTGGAGATGAAGTATCTGCCCAGCGTGGAGCGGATCGTGACCGCCGCCAAGCGCGCGGTCGCGGTGGGCTGACATGCTGGCACGCTTGATTGGCAGCTACCGCAGCCAATACCGCAACCCCCTGCAGTTCCGTACCGGGCAGATCGTCGAGCTCGGTGTACGCGACGAAGAATGGCCTGCCTTCGCCTGGGTGAAAACCAGCGAAGGCAGCGCCGGCTGGGCGCCGGTGGCCTGGTTGCAGGTATTGGACAATGGCCGTGCCGAAGCGCTGCGTGACTACAGCGCACGCGAGCTGGACGTTGACCGCGGGGAGCAGGTACGGCTGCATCACGAACATGGTGGCTGGTGGTGGTCCGAGCGCGCCGATGGCGCACAGGGCTGGCTGCCAGCGCGCGAACTTGAATTGCTGGAAGAGAAACTCACATGAGCCAGACCAAGAATTTCAACCTGCCCGACCTGGGCGAAGGCCTGCCGGACGCGACCATCGTTGAATGGTTCGTCAAGGAAGGCGACGTGATCAAGCTCGACGAGCCGCTGGTGGCCATGGAAACCGCCAAGGCCGTGGTCGAAGTGCCTTCGCCGTATTCCGGCAAGGTACTGAAGCTGGCCGGCGGCGCTGGCGACATTGTTGTGACCGGCCATGTGCTGGCGAGTTTCGAGCTCGACCCCAACCTGCCGCAGCGCGCGGAAGGCCAGGACACCGGCCATCACCACGGCGCGCCGGCCGAAGCAGCGCCTGCGCCGGTTGCCGCGCCGGCACCGGTTGCTGTCGCTGCCGCCGAGCGTGCCGATGAAGGCACCGTGGTCGGCGCGATGGTCAGCTCCAATGCCGTGCACACCGAGCAGGCCGTGGCCGTCGGTGGCGTCAAGGCAGTGCCGGCCGTGCGTGCGATGGCCCGCAAGCTGGGCGTCGACCTGGCCCGCGTGCGCGCCACCGGCGCCGAAGGCGCGGTGACGATGAACGATGTGAAGCAGGCGGCGGCAAATCCGTCCGCCCTGCTCCCCTCTTCCACTGGAACAGTGGCAGTTGCATCGAGCTCCACTGCAGCTGCCGTACCCTCACCCCAACCCCTCTCCCAAGGGGAGAGGGGCTCAAGCGCTCGCACCCCCTTGTCTGCCGCTGGCAAGCCGATGCGTACCGCCCCTCCGGGTGTGGTCGCCAAGGGCCAGCCGGAACCGCTCAAGGGCGTGCGCCGCAATATGGCGCGGGTGATGGCCGATGCGCACAGCAAGGTCGTACCGACCACGCTCAGCGACGACGCCGACATCCATGCATGGGCACCGGGCAACGACATGACCTCGCGTCTGGTCCGTGCCATCGTCAGCGCCTGCCAGGCCGTGCCAGCAATGAATGCCTGGTTCGACGGTGACAACCTCACCCGCACCCTGCACGCGCAGGTCGATATCGGCATCGCCGTGGACACCGACGACGGTCTGTTCGTGCCGGCGCTGCGCAATGCCGACATGCTCGATGCGCGCGGCGTGCGCGAAGGCATCAACCGTCTGCGCCAGCAGGTCGAAGACCGCTCGATCGCACCGTCGGAGCTGAGCGGCTACACCATCAGCCTGTCCAACTTCGGCATGTTCGCCGGTCGCTACGCCACTCCTGTGGTTGTACCGCCGTGCGTTGCCATCGTTGCCGCCGGCCGTGCCCGCTTCCAGGTCACCCCTGTGATGGGCGGCATTGAAACCCACAAGGTCATCCCGCTGTCGGTCACCTTCGATCACCGCGCCTGCACCGGCGGCGAAGCGGCGCGCTTCCTGCGCGTGCTGATCGATGATCTGGCGAAGATTCACTGACAGTTTTTTTGTAGCGTTATTTGAGGCCCGCAGCGATGCGGGCCTTTTTTTTGGCCTGGGTTTGTTTTGGGGCCTTCTTGTGACTTGCTTTGGGTCTGCTTGCTAGAAGCTTCCCCTCACCCCAACCCCTCTCCCGCAGGCGGGAGAGGGGCTAGCAATGCGTCGGCTCGTAGTGCACTAGCCCCTCTCCCGCTTGCGGGAGAGGGGTTGGGGTGAGGGCAGCTCTTGATCTTGATCTTTCACTCAACTCCCACCAGCCCAAAAAAACATCACCCACCTGTAACGCCAAACCACAACTCCAGCGCTACGATTGCGCCATCCACATCTACAAGCAAACCCACCATGGGCACCTGGACCTGCAGCAACTGCAAGGAAGTGAACGAAGACAGCTTCGACCAGTGCTGGAAGTGCGGCACCCATGCCGATGGCGCACCGCCGCCACGCGACTTCCAGCCTGAGGCCGGGCGCAGCTGGATGCAGCCACCACGTTTGATCGACTGTCCGCGTTGCCCTGGCATGCGCATGGAATTCATCGGCCGCAAACGCTTCCACGAAGGCTCGCAGGCCATGCCCTTCCTGCTGGGTGATATCGGCGAGTTGTTCGTCAACCGCGAGGAATTCGACCTGCATGCCTGCCCGAGCTGCGGCAAGGTGGAGCTGTTCCTGTCCAATCGCGTACGCTGAGCACCGCAACCATCAACGGGCCGACGATGCGTTTCCAGCGCTGTTTGATCCTGCTGTTCGTGGCGATGTACCTGCTGATGCTGCTCGGCGGTACCGCGCTCAAACCCGGTTATTCACCGCTATCGCAGTACATCAGCGAACTCGGCGCGACTGGCAGCGAACACGCCCGACTGATCAGCCTGTTCGGTTTCATTCCCGTCGGCGTGTTGGCGGCGCTGCTGCTGTTCGCATTCGCACGGACAGCGCCTGTGAGCGGGGCAAGTCGACTCGGCTACTGGCTGCTGATGTTCGAGCCGCTGGCGTGGATAGGCTCCGCGCTGGCGCCCTGCGACCTTGGTTGCCCGATTGGCGGCAGCCTGTCGCAATCGCTACACACGCTGCTAGGCGTGTTCACCTATTTCGGCACCGCACTGGGCCTGATGCTGCTGGCCACCACACCTGCAATCCGCACCACCACGCGCGTGCTGTGGATTACTTTGGCAGGACTCTGGCTGCTGCTGTTCGTGTTGATGGGACTGGAACCATTGCACGCTTGGCGTGGACTGCTGCAACGCCTGGAGGAGTGGAGTGTGTACAGCGTGTTGTGCATCAGTGCATGGCGATTGAGCGCTTCTGCACCTGTTGCCGACAATGCGATAACACGCGCCCACCAATAGCGGGTGTACGCTGCGCTCCTCTGTCACCGGAGCATCCGCATGAGCCACCGCAGCCGCCTTGCAGGTTTCATCATTGATTGCCAGGGCAGCGACAGCGATGCCGCCGCCGCGTTCTGGGCGCCCGCACTCGGTCTGAAAGCCGAGCCCGGCTACACCGAGGACGATGGCGCGCAATACGCCGAACTGATTGGCGCGCCGGCCGAGCTGCACGTGGAAGTGCAGCGCGTCGACCACGCATCACGCGTGCATCTGGATATCGAAGCCGACGATATCGATGCCGAAGCCGACCGGCTTGAAGCGCTGGGCGCACGCCGTATCGGCAAGGTCAAACGCTGGTGGGTGATGGAAGCACCTACCGGTCATCGCTTCTGCATCGTGCAGATGAAGCATCCAGAACGTGGCGCACCACCCAACACATGGAAGTAGCGCGGAATTTTCACGACAGCAGGCCTTGCGATGTGCTGGAATGCCGCCCCAACTTCAAAGAGTCGACAGCATGGGTTTGATCACCGGAATGATCGTGGGTGCACTGGGCGGCCTGGCCCTGGTCAACATCCTGGCACTGATGGCAAGGAACAGCGGCAGGCCGCACGACCTCACCAGCTTCAGCTCCGACGAGAATGTTACGGCCAAGGTTGATGCCTGGGCAGGCCAGCAGGGTTACCGCATGGTCCGCGACATCGATGGCACCCGCGTGTATCGCAAGGGCAACAATATCCTGACCTCGCCGATGTATCTGGAACTGAGTCAGGACGGGAACAAGTACAGCATCAAGAGCTATACCCAGATCAACGGCTTCATCCTTCGCGGTGATATGGCACTGACCGGCGACACCTTCATCGCCAAGCTGCCACGATCGATGGCCAAGAAGGCGCAGAACATCCTGTTCGCGTCCTTGAACGTACCCGGCCTGCCCTGAGCGTGGAACAGCGCGTTCGCCGCAGGCAATGCACAACACGGGGATAATGTGCGCTCTGAGTCCACCGGAACCACAGCAATGCATTCCCCCGCTTCGCTACAGAACGCACGTGTGCTGGTTGCCGGTGGCAGCCGCGGAATCGGCCTGGCCATCGCCCAGGCCTTTGCCCGCGAAGGCGCGAAAGTCAGCATCTGCGCGCGCGGTGCAGCAGCGTTGCAGCAGGCTGCCGAACTGCTGCTACGCGATGGTGCAGCTGCCGCGCACACGCAGCAATGTGATCTCGCCGACCCGGCGCAGATCCAAGCCTGGATCGATGCCGCTGCGGCCACATTGGGTGGCGTCGATATCCTCATCAACAACGCCTCCGGGTATGGCAACGGCAATGACGATGCCAGCTGGCAGGCCGGTTTCGATATCGACCTGATGGCTGCGGTGCGCGCCAACCGCGCCGCCCTGCCCCATCTACGTTTGAGCACGGTGCCGGCCATCCTCAACATCAGCTCGATCAACGCATCGGTGCCGACGCCGCGCGCAGCGGCCTACTCCGCCGCAAAGGCCGCGTTGAATTACTACACCACCAGCCTGGCCACCGAACTGGCGCGCGAGCGCATCCGGGTCAACGCGCTGGCACCGGGCTCGATCGAATTCCCCGGTGGGCTATGGGACCAGCGCCGCGACAGCGCCCCCGAACTCTACGAACAGATCCGCACCAAGATCCCGTTCGGCGGCTTCGGCAATGTCGAGGATGTGGCCAACACCGCCGTATTCCTGTGTTCGCCAGCGGCGCGCTGGATCACCGGCCAGGTACTGGCGGTGGATGGTGGGCAGTCGCTGCCGGCCTGAGCCTCGCCTGCCGTTTGTGGGAGCGGCGTAAGCCGCGAAGCTGGGGCACTTACAGATCGCCGGCTTCGCGGCTTACGCCGTTCCCACAAACCAACCAAGCTCAACCAGAACTCACACCAACTCCGCCGCTCCAACCACCCGCACGCCCGGCTGCGGATCCAATACCGCCTGCACCAAGGCGTCGGCAATCCGCGTGGCCGGATTGATACGCCATGCCCGCGGCAGAACCGGCGCCAGCGCCCCCAGCACCACGCTGGCCAGATGCTCGCCGGCACGCCGCTCGGCGCGGTCGCCACCAATCAGGCCCGGGCGCACCAAGGTCAATGAAGCAAAACCCAGCGCGCGAAGATCCTGCTCCAGCTCGCCCTTGACCCGGCTATAGAACACCAGCGAACGCGGATTGGCACCGGCCGCCGAGTTCAACGCAAACACTTCGCAGCCGTTGGCCCGTACCGCCTGCGCGATCGCCAGGGGATAGCCATGGTCGATCTGCCGGAAGGCCTCACGCGAGCCGGCCTGCTTCATCGTCGAGCCCAGTGCACAGACCACCGCATCCACCTGCCAGCCCGGCGCCACCGCCGCCAACCCGGCGAAATCCAGCACTGGATTGAGCAGCCTGGGGTCGGTGCGCGCCAGCGCGCGCCGGGTCGGCGCCACCACGCCATTGCAGCGTGGGTCGGACAGCAGGCGCTGCAGTACCTGCGCCCCGACCAGACCGGTCGCGCCAGCCAGCAATACCCGCATGATGTGCTCCTGTGATCGGCTGCCATTCAAGCCGGCTGCTACCTTGCCGATAATGGGGCTTGGACACCACCTCCGGCTGCGCACAGGCGCCGCCGCAACCCGCCCGGACTCCTGCGCAATGGCCGACAGCCCCGACGACTCCTCCGCTTCCCGCAGCAGCGGGCTGGGCCGCATCCTGTCCCGGCGCACCGCGCCACAGGCGGCTGCAGCGGTCGAGGTCGTAGCCAACGGGGGCGGTGGCATGGCGATGCTGCAGCGCCTTTTCATTGGCGCCAACGCACCGGAACCGGTGTTGGCGGCCTTCGCCCAGGGCATGTGCACCCTGCCCGGTGAACTCGGCGACATGGGCCAGCGCCTGCACAGCGCACACGCCGAACAGGATTGGGAACGCTACGGCCGCCTGCTGCGGCAGTTGATCGACAAGTACATCCGCACCGTCGAACTGGAAGCCTCCCACACCAGCAACAGCCAGGCCGAGCAGCTGCGCGACATGCTGCGCGACACCCTCGGCGCGGTGCTGGCCAGCCTGATGCAGCAGTCGCCTGAGCTCGAACAGCAGGCCCAGCGCATGGGCGAGGAACTGCGCACCTGGCGCAGCGGCCAACCCTTGCAGCCGGTGGCCATCCATCTGCGCGAGCTCTGCCACCAGGTCGGCGTGCGCAGCAGCAGCCTGCAGGAACAGCGCGACCTGCTGCTCAACCTGTTCGACATGCTGCTGGAGAACATCTCCGAACTGCTCGATAGCGACAGCTGGCTGCAGGGCCAGATCCGCTCGATCCGGCAACTGCTGGCCGGACCACTGGACGCCAACTCGCTGGAGCAGACCCGCAACGATCTGCGTGAGGTGATCTACCGGCAAGGCCTGCTACGCGAAGGCATCGATCAATCCAAGCAGGCGATGAAGGACCTGATGGTGGACTTCGTCGAGCAGGTGGACGGCATGGTCACCGAGACCGGCGAATTCCACGATCGCATCGCCAGCTATTCCATTGCAGTACGCCAGACCCGCAGCATCTCCGACCTGACCCAGCTGCTGCAGGATGTGCTGCAGGACACCGCCCGGGTACAGGCACAGGCCGCACGCGCACGCGACCATCTGGCCAATGCCCGCGCCGAGGCCAAGGCCGCCGAGCAGCGCGTGCAGCAGCTGGAACGCGAGCTGGAAGAAGCCGGCAGCCAACTGCGAACCGACCCGCTGACCGGCGCCCTGAACCGCCGTGGCCTGGAGCAGCAGTTGGGCGAATTGCTGGCCGACCACAGCACGCCGCTTAGTCTGGCCATGATCGACCTGGACCACTTCGGCCAGACCAACGCCCAGCACGGCCACGCCGGTGGCGACCAGGCCCTGCGTCACCTGGTGGCGGTGACCCAGCAACGCCTGCGCGGCCGCGACTGCATCGCCCGCCTCGGCGGCGACGAATTCGTGCTGGGGCTGCCCGGACTCAACCGCGCCGCAGCGCTGGAAACCCTGCAGCACCTGCAGCAGCAGCTGGCGCAACGCCCGTTCCTGCATGAAGAACAGCGCGTGCAGGTCCGCTTCAGCGCCGGCGTCGCCCAGGCCCAGCCCGGCGAGTCCCTGCAGGCCCTGCTGCAGCGCGCCGACCAGGCGCTGTATGCCGCCAAGCGCGTAGGCCGCAACCAGGTTCTGCCCGCCGCCTGAGCGGTGACAGCAACGACAATCGGCTCACAGCTGTGATATTTGCTGCGCTGGTGCGAATCACCCGGGCATGGACATCACCGCGACCCACCCCATCGCCGAGCTGCAACAGCGCTTTGCCCAGTTGCTGGCCCAGCACCAGGGCATCGTACTCAAGGTCGCGCGTGGCTATTGCGCGCAGCGCGACGACCGCAGCGACCTGATCCAGGAAATCAGCACCCAGGCCTGGCGCGCCTTCCCGGCCTTTGATCCGCAGCGCGCGCAGTTCAGCACCTGGCTGTACCGCATCGCCTTGAACACCGCCATCTCGCAGCTGCGCAGCCGTGAGCTGCGCCGCCAGTACCACAGCGACGTGGCGCTGGAAGACGACCTGGCCAGCATCGCCGACAACGCCGAGGACAATGCCAGCCTGGCCCAGCTCAACCAGCTGATACATCGCTTGCCGGCACTGGATCGCGCCTTGCTGTTGCTGCACCTGGACGACTGCAGCCACCGTGAAATAGGCGAGGTGCTCGGCATCAGCGCCAGCAACGCCGCCACCCGCCTGCACCGGCTGCGCCAGCAACTGCGCAGCCAGTTCGCCCCCACCGACACCACGCGAGGCTGAGCACATGGAACTCGACGAACTCAAGGCCGCCTGGGCCCATCAGGCCCAGCGCATAGACCCGTTGGAAGTGCTGGCCCTGCAGGCCTGGCAGCAACCGCGCCAGGCTGGCGTGCGGCGCCGGCTGCGCTGGTTCAGTGGCCTGCAACTGGCTTGGCTGCTGGTGTGGATCGTAGTCACCGTACTGGCGGCCAGCTTCTGGGTGGAGCACCGTCAGGTGCCACAACTGCTGCTGTCCGGACTGGCGCTGCATATCTACGGTATCGCCGCGATCTGGGTATCGGTGACCCGCGCCTTGTTGGCGCTGCACGCGGATGCGGCCGGGGCACCAGTGTTGATCCAGCAGCGACGACTGGCACGCCTGCGCCGCTTCACCGCGCTGAGCGAGCTTGGTCTGGGTCTGCCGTGGTTCTGCCTATGGCTGCTGGCGCTGCAATGCCTGTGCGTGCAGTGGCTGGGACTGGACCTGTACGCGATGGCGCCAGCGTGGTTCCTCGGCACCTTGGGCTTCGGCGTGGCGGTGATGCTGGGCAGCATCGGAGCCGCACGCTGGGCAATGCGGCGCTTGCCAGCAAGCCATCGACTGCAGCGCTTGCTGGACAGCCTGTCCGGGCAATCACTGGCCCGCGCGCAGCAGCAGTTGCGGGAGTTGGAGCAGGGCCTGCAGTGAACTGCAGCTGTGTTGCTGTTTTGTGGGAGCGGCGTCAGCCGCGAAGCAGACAGTCCATCAGATGCCTGTCATGCAGGCACCATTGCTGATGCCTGAAGCATTGCCTGCTTCGCGGCTTACGCCGCTCCCACCATCAAGGCAGGAATGGCGGCATCAATGCGCGGCTTTCGGCCCACGCATACGCTGGATCAGGGTCACCGCGGTCAGCACCACCGCGCCGATGATGATGCCCACCACCATGCTGCCCAGTGCATTGGCCAGCCACTCCAGATTGGCCGGTGCCAGCCCGACCACGAAGTGGTGCAGTGCTGGAATCGCGTGCACCAGGATGCCGCCACCAACCAGGAACATCGCTGCGGTGCCGGCAATCGACAGGCCGCGCATCAACCATGGCGTGGCATACAGCAGACCGCGTCCAACTGCCGCCAGCGCGCGCCCCTTGTCCAGCAACCATGCACCAACGTCATCCAGCTTGACGATGCCAGCGACCAGGCCATAGACGAACACCGTCATGCCCAGTGCAATGGCGATCAAGGTGGCAACCTGCTGGCTGAACGGCGCATGCGAGATCACTCCCAGCGACAGCACGATGATCTCCGCCGACAGGATGAAGTCGGTGCGCACCGCACCCTTGATCTTGTCCTTCTCGAACGCGACCAGATCCACCTTCTCATCGGCCATGGCCTTCAGGCGCTCGGCCTTGTGCGCCTCGTCCTCATCCTTGGAATGCAGGAACTTGTGCGCCAGCTTCTCCACGCCTTCGTAGCAGAGGAAGGCACCGCCGATCATCATCAGCGGGGTGATCGCCCATGGCAGCCATGCACTGATCGCCAAGGCCGCCGGCACCAGGATCGCCTTGTTGACCAGTGAGCCCTTGGCCACCGCCCACACTACCGGCAACTCACGGTTGGCAGTGACGCCGGTTACCTGCTGCGCATTCAAGGCCAGATCGTCACCGAGCACGCCAGCGGTCTTCTTTGCCGCGACCTTGGTGAGAATGGAGACGTCATCCAGCAACGCGGCAATATCGTCAAGCAGGGCAAACAGGCTGGCTCCAGCCATGGGTCACCGTAAGGTCATAGGACAGGGGAAGGGAGATTTTCACTCATTCGCGCCCCGTGCGGCGCGCGGTAGCGCGTATTCACCCACCTGCAACCCGGCAGCAGCCACACTGCGGGCTCGGCCGCCAGGAAGACCCCCGCTTGATGGACCCGACCAGCAGTGACAGCCCGACCACCGTCGGCGGCCTCAGCCGGCGCCAGCAGATCGTGCGCCTGCTGCTGCGCTACCGTCACTCCGGGGTGTTTTCCGGCATCTCGCTGGATGGCGAAATCCCGCGCCTGGGCAAGCCGCCGGCGGCCGGCAACCCAACCCAGTTCGTCGCTGATCTGGAAGCACTGGGCACCACCTTCGTCAAACTCGGACAGGTGCTGTCGACGCGACCGGACATGATTCCACCCGAGTACGTGGCAGCGCTTGAGCGCATGCAGGAGAAGGTCGCGCCTATCCCGGTGGAGCAGATACGCGCGGTGATCGAGGACGAGCTGGGTGCACCGGTCAGCAAGCTGTTTGCCTGGTTTGACCCGCAACCGCTGGGCAGCGCCTCCATCGCCCAGGTCCATCAGGCCGAGCTGCACGATGGCCGGCAAGTTGCCATCAAGGTGCAGAAGCCCGATGTCGCCGCACAGCTGCGTTCGGATATCGGTGTGCTGCGCAGCTTTGCCACTGCCGCCGATCACCTGACCCGGGTCGGCCGCAAGGTGCGCTTCTCCGACTGGCTGGGCGAGTTCGCCAAGACCCTGCGCATGGAGCTGGACTATGAGGCCGAGGCTGCCAACCTGGCGCGTTTCGGCCAGCATCTGGCGCCCTACCCCGAACTGTGGATCCCGCAGCCGGTATGGGACCTGTGCGGGCGCCGCGTGCTGACCATGGAGCTGGTGCAGGGCGTGCGGGTGGATGCGATCCCACCGGTACGCCGTACCGAGCAATCGATGGTGCCGCTGGCCGCCGCACTGGTGCGCGGCTATCTGGACCAGATCTTCGTGCACGGCGAAATCCATGCCGATCCGCATCCCGGCAATCTGCGCGTCACCCCAGAGGGCCAGCTGGCGATCTTCGACCTCGGCATGGTCGCGCATGTGCCACCACGGCTACGCCAGCGTCTGCTGAAGGTATTGTTCGCTGCAGTGGATGGCCGCGGCGAGGAAGTGGCCGACGAGATCATCGGCATCAGTACCCGGCTGGAGGATTACGACGAGGAGCGCTATCTGCGCGAGACCGGGCAGATGATTGCCCGCTACGCTGCCAATGGCACCTTGTCCGAAGGCCATGTGGTGCTGGAGATCGTGCGCATCGCCACCTCCAGCAACCTGCGCACGCCACCGGAGCTGAGCCTGCTCGGCAAGGCGCTGCTCAATCTGGAAGGCGTGTGCCGCTTCCTGGCACCGGAGATGCAAACACGCAAGGTCGTAGAGCGGCAGCTGCAGCATGTGATGCGCGCGCATTTCCGCAAGTCGTTCTCGGCGGCCAACCTGGCCAGTGAGGCGATGGAGCTGCAGCAGCTGCTGCGCAACGGGCCGCGCCGCATGTCCGACATCCTCAGCGTGCTGGCCGAGAACCGGCTGCAGATGAAGGTCACCGGCCTGGACGAATCGCGGCTGATGGAAAACATCCAGAAGGTGGCCAACCGCATCGCCGCAGGCCTTATCACCGCTGCCTTGCTGTTGTCCTCGACGTTGTTGATGCGGGTACCAACGCACTGGACGCTGTTCGGCTATCCAGCCTTCGCAATGCTGCTGTTCCTGCTGGGGGTATTCATCGGACTGGGGCTGATCGTCAGCTCAATACTGTTTGATCGGCGCACAAGGGCACGCGCCCGCGAAGAGCGCGGCCATCGCTGAGCCTAGATACAACATCTGCAACCGGACAAACACGGTGCACCCGGGACCTCGCGGGACGTGCGCCCGCGCAACGACAGAGCAGGTGCACACGAATCTTGATCCTGCGCAGGCAGGCGCATGCGGCATTCCATAGATCATTTCGAATCCCGGCTGCGCATCCATCTTCATGGCAGCGTGAGCAATGACAACAAAAGTGGCCAGCCGCTGAGATCGGCCCAAAAGCACACTCTCTCACCGCAACTCACGGCACTCAGCACGCAACACCCATGGCACGCAACTGATGATGAATGCAGCTGCGTTGTCCCAACATTTCAGTCAGGTTACGGCAGGCAAGATCCAGATGCTTCTGCCACAGCACAGAAACAACAGTGTGTAGAGCGATGACGGCGCAGGCCGTCGCCCCTGTCTCCGCTACCCACGTGACCGCATGCATTGGATCATCTGGCTGTCTCTGGCAGCACTGTTTGTATTGTTGATGTTGTCACCCACCCTGGCCCGCGTGAAGGCAGGTCTTCTATCGCTGCTGCTGTTGGCACTGAGCAGCTGGTGGCTGATCGACAAACTCAGCGGCGATGGCATCAACTCGGCCACGTTGTACCACCTGCGCAGCGACATGGAAGGTGCCGGCGTTAGCGACTTCAGCGCCTACATCACTGGCTTCATCGGCCTGGTGATCATCTCGCTGACCCCGCTGCTGTTGCTGCGCGTGCGTCGCCTGCAGCGCCCCCGCCATGGCGTGGCGGTGTTCGGCGGATTCGCCGCGCTGTCGCTGACAACACTGCTGCTCAGCCCGCTGTACACCGACGGCAAGCGCATCTATCAGCAGATGCAGCCTGTGGACTACAGCGCAGTGGCACCGGAATACCAGTTGCCATCAAAACCGCTGGCGCAGCGGCCGAACATCGTCTGGATCTACGGCGAGAGCCTGGAACGCACCTATTTCAACGAAGACGTCTTCCCCGGCCTGATGCCCAACCTGACCCGGCTGGCTGGCGAAGGCCTGGATTTCCGCAACATCGCCTCGGCCGACGGCAGTGGCTGGACCATCGCCGGCCTGGTGTCATCCATGTGTGGCGTGCCGCTGACCACCGCGCAGGGCGACGAAAACAGCATGGGCCGGATGGGCCGCTTCCTGCCCGAAGCCTTCTGCCTTGGCGACTACCTGAAGCAGCAGGGCTATAGCAACCACTACATGGGTGGCGCCAACGGGCAGTTCGCGGCCAAGGCGGACTTCCTCAACTCGCATGGTTTTGACGACGTGCGCGATCTGGAATGGTTCCAGCAGCAGAACATCGCCAAACGGCATTTCTCCAATTGGGGCGTGCACGATGACGTGCTGCTGGAACGCGCCTACGAACGTTTCCTGGAACTGTCCGAGCGCGGCCAGCCCTTCATGCTTACCGCGCTGACCATGGACACCCACCACCCGGCCGGGCATCTGCCGGTTGCCTGCAAGAACACCCGTTACCGCAGCGCACACGGCAATATCGGCCTGCTCAATGCGCTCAAGTGCAGTGATCGCTTGATCTCGCGTCTGGTTGATCGCATCCGCAGCAGCACATTCGCCGACAATACGCTGGTGGTGGTGGCCTCGGATCATCTGGCCATGCCCAATGACCTGAGCCATGTGCTGGAAAAGCAGAAACGCGAGAACCTGCTGCTGTTCCTCGGCAACAAGCTACAGCCGCGGCAGATCGTTGCGCAGGCCGGCACCACGCTGGACTCCGGCGCTACCGCATTGCAGCTGCTGGATCCTGCGATCGATGCGATCGGCTTTGGCCGCTCGCTGTTGAAGCCGGCACCTGCGGCCAGTGCCAGCGTAGCGGCCACCAGTGGTGATACGAGGTCCTACGCCCGCTATAGCGCATTTGCCCGCTCGCTGTGGCTGGGTGAACAGACCCGCATGCTGCGGCTGGATGACGATCAGGTGCTGGTTGGCGTACAGAAGGTGCAGCCACCTGTGCTGCTGGAATACGACCAGCAGTGGGACCTGAAATCGATGTACCTGGAGAACACGTCACGCAAATTCGAGGAGGCCGATCCGCAGCATCGCCTGGCCTATGTCGATCGCTGCACCGCGTTTGAAGATGGTTCGGCCGACGGCCAGTGGTGCGCCTTGCTGCTGGACAGTGATCAGGGCATGCGCCTGTATCGCGATGCACAGCTGCGCCGTGGCATCGCTGTGGATGCGCCATTGCAGGCATTCAATGGACCTCGCCCCAGCGTACGCCAATCACGCATGATCAGCCGCCAGCCGCGTCATACCAGTCCCGGCCAATATGTGTTGGAGCTGTACGCCGCACAGCGTCCGCAGCGCGGTTTCTGGGTGGAAGCGGTGGCGTCCAAGCGCAATGTGGTGGTTGCCCAACAATGGGTGCAACCCGATAGCGAAGGACGCATCCGCATGCCACTGGGCGTGGACCAGGAAATTGATGATCTGGAGATTCGCGCCTGGCTCAATCATGCCGAACAGTTGGCGGTCGACGACTATGCGCTGGTGCTGACCAGCGAACACCCAAGGTCGTGATCAAGCTCTTGTAGGAGCGGCGTCAGCCGCGAAGCTGGCAATGCTGCAATCGCTATTGCAACCGCAATCTGGCGGACCATCAGCTTCGCGGCTTACGCCGCTTGTGTCTGCCAGCCGAGTAGATTGTGGTTGAGAGCGGAGTGCGGCAGCCCGTTACGTCGCGGTGCCCAGAAGCACGTGTAGGAGTTGGGGCGCCGCACTCCAAACTCCCCTTCAACCCGAACAGTTG
>NZ_JBRREG010000098.1:0-16721 GCF_056760155.1 Stenotrophomonas sp. STEN022 | reverse complement strand
CCTCGCCCCCCCCGCCCCCCCCCCCCCCCCCCCCAGCCCCCCCCCCCCCCCCCCCCCCGGCCCCCCCCCCCCCCCCCCCCCCCCCCCACTACGGAGGAACCCACGCGACACGTGTACTTGTCGCTGCGACGCTGGTCGCGGATTCCGGATCTTGGATTGCGAGCTAAAAGCCTGCCCTCTCCCCAACCCCTCTCCCGCGCGCGGGCGAGGGGCTAAAGTACCGCGAGCGCAAGCATTCCTAGCCCCTCTCCCGCCTGCTGGAGAGGGGTTGGGGTGAGGGCAAGCTTCTAGCCCATAAAACCAGACAAAAGCAAAAAAGCGCCGGCATGCCGGCGCTTTTTCAAAACCGAACCCCTGAAAAATCAGGCTTCCGGCGCTGCCGGTGCCACTGTTTCCACGGTGCCTGCAGCATCGTCTTCCAGTACCTCGTCCTCAGCCTCGAGCGAAGCATCCAGGCGTTCTACCGCCTGCAACTTTTCGCCCTTGGACAGACGGATCAGGGTCACGCCCTGGGTGTTACGACCAACGCGCGAGATCTCCGAACCACGGGTACGCACCAAGGTGCCACCGTCGGAAATCAACAGCACTTCATCGCCAGTGCCCAGCAGCACAGCGCTGACCAACCTACCGTTGCGCTCGCTGGTCTGGATGCCGATCACGCCCTGGGTGCCACGACCCTTGCGCGGGTAGTCCGCCAGCGGGGTGCGCTTGCCGTAGCCGTTTTCGGTAGCGGTCAGGATGTACTGCACGCCGGCATCGTCTGTAGCGTCGACGATCTCGCCGCTGTCCACTGCCACTTCCTCGACGCCGTTGTCCTCTTCGTTCTCATCCTCAACGCCGCCAGCACTTTCGGCGACGATCAGGCTGACCACTTCCTCGCCCTTGGGCATCTTGATGCCACGCACGCCGGTTGCGGTACGGCCCATCGAGCGGACCTTGTCTTCGCCGAAGCGCACGGTCTTGCCGTTGGAGGCGAACAGCACGATATCGCGCTCACCATCGGTCAGGCCGACGCCAACCAGCGCGTCACCGTCGTCCAGATTGATGGCGATCTTGCCGCGTGCCAGACGGAACGCGAACTCGCTCAGCGGGGTCTTCTTGACCGTACCGTTGCGGGTGGCGAAGAACACGAAGTGATTTTCGTCGTACTCGCGTACCGGCAACACGGCCTGCACGCGTTCACCGTTCTCCAACGCGATCCAGTTGATGATCGGACGACCGCGTGCATTGGAACCGGCTTCCGGCAACTGGTGCACCGGCAACCAGAACACCTTGCCCGAGCTGGTGAAGGTCAACAAGGTGTCATGGGTGTTGACCAGCCACAACTGTTCGATCGAGTCCTCGTCCTTGGTCGCTGCGGCGCTGCGACCGCGGCCACCGCGGCGCTGTGCACGGTAGGCACTGACCGGTTGACGCTTGACGTAACCGGCACGCGACAAGGTCACGACCACGTCTTCCGGTGCGATCAAATCCAGAATATCCAGATCTTCTTCGCTGTGACGGATTTCGGTACGACGCGCATCGCCGAATTCGGCGCGCACGCTTTCCAGCTCATCGCGGATGACCTGCAGCAGCACGTCCGGGTTTTCCAGAATACGGATCAGGCCAGCGATGACTTCCAGCAACTGCTTGTATTCTTCGGTCAGCCTGTCCTGCTCCAGCCCGGTCAGGCGGTGCAGACGCATTTCCAGAATCTGCGTGGCCTGGACTTCGCTGAGCTGGTAGTTGCCGTCGACCAGACCAATACCCTTGGGCAGGTCTTCCGGGCGCGATGCCTCGGCGCCGGCGGCGCCCAGCAGCGCACCGACCAGGCCCGGCTGCCACACCTTGGAGAGCATGCGCTCCTTGGCTTCAGCCGGATTTGCCGAGGTCTTGATCAACTCGATCATTTCATCGATGTTGGCCAAGGCAACGGTCAGGCCTTCCAACACGTGCGCACGCGCACGCGCCTTGCGCAGTTCAAAGATGGTGCGGCGGGTCACAACCTCACGGCGGTGGCGGATGAACGCCTCCAGCACTTCCTTGAGGTTCAACAACTTCGGCCGGCCATCGACCAGCGCCACCATGTTGATGCCGAACACCGACTCCATCTGGGTCTGCTGGTAAAGGTTGTTGAGTACAACCTCGGCCGACTCGCCGCGCTTGATTTCGATGTAAATGCGCATGCCGTCCTTGTCGGACTCATCGCGCAGCTCGCTGATGCCTTCGAGCTTCTTTTCCTTGACCAGCTCGGCGATCTTCTCGATCAACCGTGCCTTGTTCACCTGGTACGGAATCTCGGTGACGATGATCGACTCGCGACCATTGTCAGCCACTTCGATATCAGCCTTGGCACGGATGCGCACGCGGCCACGGCCGGTGCGGTAGCCGGCGATGATGCCGGCGGTGCCATTGATGATGCCGGCGGTGGGGAAATCCGGACCCGGGATGTATTCCATCAGACCATCGACATCGATAGCCGGATCGTCGATCAGCGCGATACAAGCGGTGATGGCTTCGGTGAGATTGTGCGGCGGAATATTGGTCGCCATGCCCACCGCGATGCCGGCCGAACCATTGACCAGCAGGTTCGGGAACCGGGTCGGCATGACCGTCGGCTCCAGTTCCTTTTCGTCGTAGTTGGGCTGGAAATCGACGGTTTCCTTGTCGATATCGGCCATCAGTTCATGCGTCAGGCGCGACATGCGGGCCTCGGTGTAACGCATTGCTGCTGCCGAGTCGCCGTCGACCGAACCGAAGTTACCCTGGCCGTCCACCAGCATGTAACGCAGCGAGAATGGCTGCGCCAAACGCACCAGCGCATCGTAGACCGACTGATCACCGTGCGGGTGGTACTTACCGATTACGTCACCGACGATACGCGCCGACTTGAAGTACGCCTTGTTGCTGTGAGCACCCAGCTCATTCATTGCAAACAGGACGCGGCGATGGACTGGCTTGAGGCCATCGCGGGCATCGGGGAGTGCGCGGCCGACGATCACGCTCATCGCGTAATCGAGGTAGCTCTTGCGCATCTCGTCTTCCAGGTTGACCTGGATGATTTCCTTGGCGTCTTCTGCCATTCGGGTTCCGTTGTCAGGTAGCGATCCCGTCCGCTGGTGGCACCTTGACGGGCCGCCCTGCCGGAAACTCGGATCAACCTGCGGAGTCTACCACAAGGGCAGGTTTTTCGCCGCCATTTAGGGTGCTTTTACCGGAAGAAATCAGGAACTTAGGGGCTGCCATAGGGTAACGCCGAGCCATGCTCGGCATGGGCCTTGCCGGTGCCACTTGCAGGAGCCCTCCCCTGTAGAGCCGAGCCATGCTCGGCTGCCGCCTTACCGGGCAAGCCGCTTGCCGAGGATGGCTCGGCACTACCTTCCACACATTCCGGGGAAAGCTCCTGCCGAGCACGGCTCGGCACTACCGGTTAGTTGGAGAACGCGGTGGACATGGTGGCCAGATCCGGCTTCAGGATCACGCCGCGTTCGGTGACGATGGCGTCGATCAACTCGCCCGGAGTCACGTCGAATACCGGGTTCCAGGCGGCGATGCCTTCGGCCACTGTGCGTACACCGCCCACGCCGAACAGTTCGCCCGGGTCACGCTGCTCGATCTCGATCTCGTTGCCATGCGCTGTGCCCATGTCCACGGTCGAAGACGGTGCGACCACCAT
The DNA here is from genome assembly GCF_056760155.1 of Stenotrophomonas sp. STEN022. Lineage (NCBI taxonomy): Bacteria > Pseudomonadati > Pseudomonadota > Gammaproteobacteria > Lysobacterales > Lysobacteraceae > Stenotrophomonas > Stenotrophomonas sp. STEN022. Next base: position 13,066 of record NZ_JBRREG010000098.1, on the reverse strand, counting down.
GAACTTGACCCCATGATGGCGGGCGGCGATGGCCAGCTGATAGGTACCGATCTTGTTGGCAGTGTCACCATTGGCACAGATCCGGTCGGCGCCAACGATCACCCACTGCACCGCGCCGGTCTTCATCAGGTGCGAAGCCGCCGAGTCGGCGATCAAGGTCGCGTCGATGCCATCCTGCTGGAGCTCCCACACAGTCAGGCGTGCGCCCTGCAACCACGGCCGGGTCTCCCCGGCAAATACCTTCGCGATACGCTCCTGCGCCACGCCAGCGCGGATAACGCCCAAGGCGGTGCCAAAGCCTGCAGTGGCCAGCGAGCCGGTGTTGCAATGCGTCAGCACGCCACTGCCCGGTGCAATCAGCGCTGCGCCCAACGCGCCCATGTGGCGATTGGCAGCGAGATCCTCATCTGCGATTGCCTGCGCTTCAAGCGCGGCGACCAGTTTCCAGTCCGAACCGGCGACGGCGATAGCGCGGCGCATGCGTGCAAGCGCCCAGGCCAGGTTGACGGCGGTGGGACGCGAGGCATTGAGTCGATCCAGTGCTGGTGCCAACACCTGCAATGCAGCAGCACCGTCGCCGGCCTGCACTTCGCTCGCCGCCAGCACCACACCCCAGGCGGCAGCAATACCGATGGCGGGCGCTCCGCGCACGGTCAAGGCGTGGATTGCCGCTGCAACCGCATCGCTGTCATGGCACAGCACGTGCTCGACGATAAACGGCAGTTTGCGCTGATCCAGCAGCTCCAGGGCCTCGCCGGTCCAGCGGATCGGGCGGATATGGTCGTAACGGGCGTAATCAATGGCGGAGGTATCGTTCATCCGTCCATTGTAATCGGCGCTGCCCGGCGTGGACCAATAACCTGGAATCGACCAGTCCAGCTCAGTCGGCGGAAAATTCGCCGCGGCAGCCCTTGTCCACCCATATCCCATTGCGATCCCAACCCCAGCTGTCACCCTCCCGGCAGGCCGCTTTGGAAAGCTGCTCGACCAGAGTCACCCGACGCGTGACGCTGACGCCGCATTCGCGTCGCAGCTCGCTCTTGGATTCGCAGGTAACCCGGCGTGGGACATCGACAAAGCCAGAGCCATCCTCGGCGCCAACCTCGAACAGGCCCTGACAACCGCGACTGACCCAGATCTCCTTGCCGCTATATCCCCAGCTGCGCCCTTCGCGGCACGGCAGCACCGACTGCTGCCGCAACAAGCGCACAGGCGCCCCCCGCAACACCACGGGGCAAACCTCCGTCCGTCCCTTCGATTCGCAACGTACCACCCGGCGTGTGGTACGGGTGGAAGCCTGCGCCCGCGCGAATTCAGCACTGCAACCCCGGCTTACCCAAACCGCATTGCCTTCGATGCCCCAACTGGTCTCGCGGATGCAGTCGCGCTTGGACAGCTGCCGCACCAATTGCACGCCAGCGCTGGTATCCATCGGGCAGAACGCCCGCAGCTGATCACCTGATTCGCAGCGCACAACCTGCCGGTCCGCCGCTGTTGGCGCAGATTCCCGGGCTGCCAGTACGGTCGGCGCCAGCAATAGCAGCAAGCCGCAGACCCGCTTCATCAGACGCTCCCCTGTTCGGTCATGATGGGTTCCGATGATCACACACTGCCTGAGTCTTTGTGAGCAAAGCATCATCATCGTCGCTGGCAACATGCAAATCCTTGATCAAGCGCAAACCAGCATCAGGCGCTGGCGAAATCAAACGCCAATACATCGCCGATACGCGGCGTACCGGCCAAGGCCATCAGCAAGCGATCCACCCCAACCGCAACACCGGCACAGGCAGGCAACGACGGCAATGCCGCAAGAAAGGCTTCATCCAAGGGCGGTTGTTCAGCTCCGCGCGTTGTGCGGATCGCCAGATCGCGCTCGAATCGCTGCCGTTGCTCAACTGCATCGTTCAGCTCGTGGTAGCCATTGGCCAGTTCGACCGGACCCAGGTAAAGCTCAAAACGTTCAGCCAATGGCGGCGTGCCCGGACGAATCCTGGCCAGCGCGGCCTGGCTGGCCGGCCAGTCATGAATCACGGTGATGGCATCGACTGCGAACTGCGACTGGATGCGATGGCTCATCAGCAGATCCAACCAGTCATCGCGGGTCAGGCCATCGGGCTGGATACCGACCTCGCCCAGACCCGCTCGTAGCTGCGCTTCGTCAGCCTGGAACGGATCCAGCGCCACCGTCTGCGTGAACAGGTCGCGGTAGCTGACGATGCGCACCGATGCAGGCGGACGCTGCACCAGCGCCAACGCTTCCTGTACCAGCGCAATGGCTTCATCGATCAGCCGGTGATGATCCCAGCCAACCCGGTACCACTCCAGCATGGTGAACTCGGGATTGTGGCGACCACCGGCCTCACCGTTGCGGAACACACGGCCCAGTTCGTAGCAATCACCCACACCGGCAGCCAGCAATCGCTTGAGCGGATACTCCGGCGAGGTGCGCAACCAGCGCTGCGGCGAACCGGCATCGACATGCCCGCTGAAGCGGGTATGGAAGCCCTCGATGTTCGGCTCGGTATTGCCGGCAGCTGACATGATTGGCGTTTCGACCTCCAAGACATCACGCGCAGCGAAGAAACCGCGGATCAGTGCATTCAAGCGAGCGCGCTGGTGCAGGGCTTCGATCACGAGTGCAAACGCCCGGAGTGCCCGTCCAGTGACAAGGTCAGGATGTCGCGCTCATCGTCGCGGTAGCCAGCCGAGATATACAACGACTTGGCCTTCGCATTGTGGTGGTTCACTTCCAGCCGGATCACCGCAGCGCCCTGCCCTGCAGCCCAGTCGCGAGCCAGCGCCAAGGCCTGTCGACCCCAGCCACGACCACGCGCTGCCGGGCCCAGGTACAGCTCGTCCAACAATACGAAACGACCGCCCTGCTCGACGCTGAAGCACCAACCCAAGGTGATGTAGCCGACCACATTGTCGCCATCGAGCAACAACAACGCCGCGCCGCAGCTTGGTTGCTCCAGCAGCGTGTGCAGCCCAGGCTCCACGCGCTCTGCGATATAGGGAATCTGGTCTTCCACATAGAACTCGCGCACCATCGCAATCAGCTGCGGGAAGTCTTGCAGTTGCGCCAAGCGCGCCTTGATCTCACTCATGCTTGTTCTCCGTGCTCGGCGAGGAAGGCAAGCAGACGCGCCTCGTCCCATACTTCCACACCAAGCTCATTTGCCTTGTCCAACTTGGAGCCGGCTTCGGTACCGGCCACCACGAAACTGGTTTTCTTCGAGACGCTGCCGGCGACCTTCGCGCCCAAGGCCTCAAGCCGGGCCTTGGCCTCGTCGCGGCCCATCTGCGTCAAGGTGCCGGTGAGCACTGCGGTCTTGCCGTCGAGAACGCCAGCGACCTGTTCCTGCGCCTCCGGCGTGATCGCCAGCAAACCGTCCAATGCAGCGCCAGCCGCGCTGAACAGCTGCGCATTGGCATCAACATTCAGCCACGCAACCAGCGCATTGGCGGTTTCCGCCGGCAGGCCAGCGGTCATGAAGTTATGCGCTTCCTCATCCAGGATCGCCGCCGTGGAACGGAACGCCTCGGCCAGCTGGCGCGCGCGCACCGGCGTGACCTTGGGAATCTCAAGATCCGCCAACAAGGTGGCCAGATTCAGATCGGCGCGCAGCTTTGCATTGGGCGCGTGCGTATCGCTGATCTGCACGCCACGCTCCAACAACGCGTCAATGGCTTGCTGGTTGCCCGGCTGCGCCATGAAATGGCCAATCGAGCGGGCAACTTCACCACCAATATCCGGCACGCGCTTGAACATCGGCCACGGCAGGTGGCGGATCAATTCGAGATCACCAAACCACGCCGACAAGGCCTTGGCGGTGCTTTCGCCCACGTGCTCGATGCCCAGCGCAAACAGCAAGCGCTCCAGCGTGGTGTTGCGGCTGGCTGCAATCGCGGCGATTAGATTATCGGCCCACTTGGTCGCGATCTTCCTGGTGTTCCACTCAAAACTGGCCGGCACCGACAAGGCCTGTGCGCGCCAGGAAGCATCGCTCGCATCTAGCTTGAGGATGCGATTGAGGGTGTCGCCACTGCCTTCCGGCTGCAGGTGCTGGCCGAGCTGCGAGGCGAGTGCTTCAGGTGAGTCAGCATCCAGCGCCAGTTTCAACACCAGCAGCTGATCGCGGTTGAGTGCATACAGATCGGCGACGCCGCGCACGATACCGGCATCCACCAACACCTCGATGTATTTGTCACCCAGGCCATCGATATCCATCGCCTTGCGCGAGGCGAAGTGGGCGATGGCCTCCTTGCGCTGCGCCGGGCAGCTCAGCTCGCCGGAGCAGCGCCACGCCGCCTCGCCTTCCTCGCGCACGATTTCCGACCCGCACACCGGGCAGGCGCGTGGCATCTGCCACGGCGTCGTGCCTTCCGGGCGCCGGTCCACAATGACACTGACAACCTCGGGAATCACATCGCCGGCGCGGCGCACGATCACCGCATCGCCAACGCGCACATCCAGGCGCGCGATCTGGTCGGCGTTGTGCAGGGTGGCATTGGTGACCACGACGCCTGCCACATGCACCGGCTTCAGCCTTGCAACCGGCGTTGCTGCACCGGTACGGCCGATCTGGATCTCGATGGCCTCGACCGTGGTGGTCTGCTCCTGCGCGGGGAATTTGTGCGCGATCGCCCAACGCGGTGCGCGTGCGACGAAGCCCATTTCCTGCTGACCATCGCGGTCATCAAGCTTGTAGACCACGCCATCGATGTCATAGGCCAGACTGTCGCGGCGCTCACCGATATCGCGGTAGTACGCCAGCAGGCCTTCGGCGCCCTGCACCACCTTGCACAGGTCGCTGACCGGAAAACCCCATTGCGCCAGCTGCGCCAACGTTGCCGAATGCGTCCCGGGCAGCTCGCCACCGGACACTTCACCGAGCCCATAGGCATAGAAACTCAGTGGTCGCTGGGCGCTGATCTTCGGATCAAGCTGGCGCAGCGAGCCGGCCGCGCCATTGCGCGGATTGGCCAGCACCTTGCCGCCATGCAGGCGCGCCTGCTCGTTGTAATGTTCGAAGTCGGCGCGCGGCATGTAAACCTCGCCACGCACCTCCAGCACTTCAGGCCAGCCCTGGCCGTCCAGTTGCTGCGGGATGACCTTGATCTGGCGCAGGTTGGCACTGACGTCTTCGCCGGTTGCACCGTCGCCACGGGTCGCACCCTGCACGAACACGCCGTTCTCGTAGCGCAGGTTGATGGCCAGACCATCAAGCTTGGGCTCTGCGGAGAAGAACAACTCGCGACGATGCAGGCGCTCATCGATGCGACGCACGAAGTCATGCACTTCGGCATCGGTGAAGGCGTTGCCCAGCGATAGCATCGGTACGGCATGCACGACTTCCGGGAAACGCGATGACGGCTTGCCACCGACCTGATGGCTTGGCGAGTCGGCGCTGTCCAGTTCCGGATGTGCAGCTTCGAGCGCTTCCAGCTCGCGCATCAACCGGTCGTACTCGGCGTCCGGGATGATCTGCTCGTCGTGCTCGTGATAAGCACGCGAGGCGTCGGCCAGCTGGCGGCGAAGTTCGCTGATGCGCTGGGTGGCGGCGGTGTTTTGATTCATGCGGCGATTTTACCTGCGCGGAGTGGAAGCGCGGGTGAGCTGGTGATGCTTGGGATTTACGTTTACTACGAACAGCACCCCTCCCCGGCCCTCCCCCTGCCTGCGGCAAAGGGAGGGGGAAGAGCTCGGTTCCCTCCCTTGGCGTAGCCAGGAGAGGGTTGGGGAGGGATAGCTCTTAAGGCATCACCAACGCGGCGACTTCGTCAGCGGCGGCGCCTGATGCTGGCGGTCATAGGCACGCAGATCATCGCGGATATGCGCGATGCGCTGGCGACCCAGCGCATTGCGGCTGTCATCCAGCACCACGCCATCCAGCAGTTCACCCATGCGCTGCACGGTCGGCAGCATCTTTTCCCAGGCATCGAGCGCGGTCATCGGCGCCGGCAAGGTCAGGAAGAACGCAATGGCCGGGGTTTCCATCTCGCGGATGTTGGCCATGTCGAAACTGCCCGGCTTCATGATGCTGGCCATCGAGAAGATCGGGCCGCGCTCCGAATGCCCTTCCACCAGGCGGTGGAACACATTCATGTAGCCGAAGACCAAGCCAGTCTTTTCCGCCGCCACCACGATGTCCTCGCCACGCAGCACCTGCCCGGAACGGGCAGCCACGTACAGCGAGACAATCTTGTCGAAATCCTGGGTAGGCCGCTTGCCGAGCTCACTCAGGTTGCCTTCGTCCACGTCAGGCAGGCCGAGCTCGGGCTGGCGCACGCCGTCGCCTTCTGCGCCACCCTCGCCCACCTCGGCACCTGCAGCGCCATCGGCACCGCCCAGCACCGGCTCGCGCCGCGGTTGCTCACCACTGGCAGGTTCCTTGCGCTTGCCTTGGGCCAGGCGCTTGGGCCGGCTGAAAAAGAAAATGGCCGCTACCAGCAAAACGCCGGCAACCAGAATGCCGATACGCAACAGTGCCGTGTCAGACATGCGCTGCAGTCTCCGGATTAATCGTTCAGGTGGTTAAAGGATGGCACGTCAGGCCGCGCCCGCCAATCGGGCAGCCTCTTCCAGATCAACACTGACCAGTCGGCTGACACCCGGCTCACGCATGGTGACACCCGACAACTGGTGCGCCGCCTCCATCGTCGCCTTGTTATGGCTGACGAACAGGAACTGCACCTTCTCGCTCATTTCCTTGACCATATTGGCCAGGCGACCGACGTTGGCCTCGTCCAGCGGCGCGTCCACCTCGTCCAGCAGGCAGAACGGGGCCGGGTTGAGCTGGAAGATCGCGAACACCAGCGCCACTGCGGTCATCGCCTTCTCACCGCCGGACAGCAGCGAGATATTGGACACGCGCTTGCCCGGCGGCCGCGCCATGATGGTCACGCCGGTGTCGAGCAGGTCTTCGCCGGTCAGCTCCAGGTAGGCATGGCCACCGCCGAACAGGCGCGGGTACAGCGCCTGCACGCCGGAATTGACCCGGTCGAAGGTGTCCTTGAAGCGCCCGCGGGTTTCGCGGTCGATCTTGCGGATGGCATCTTCCAGGGTTTCCAGCGCGGTATTCAGATCGACGTTCTGCGCCTCCAGATACTCCGAACGCTGCGAGGCCTCCCCGTACTCGTGGATCGCGGCCAGGTTGACCGGTTCCAGGCGACGCATGCGGCCATCGATCTGGTGCACTGTCGACTCCCAGTCCGACAGGCGTGCATCTTCGGGCAAGGTATTGATCACGTCCTGCAGCACGAAGCCGGCCTTCTCCACCGCGGCCGACAGCTGCTCGGCGCTGAGCACCAAGGCCTGCTGATCGAGCTTGCGCTGCGAGATGCGCTCGCGCTGCGCGAGCGACTGCTCGTCGCGTTGGTGGCGGGTCTGTTCCAGGCCACGCAGCTCATGATCGATACCGTCAAGCAAGGTACGCGCTTCGGCCAGCACGCGATCAACACGCACGCGCTCGGCCAATGCGTTCTGGTGCTCGGCTTCCAGCGTATGGACCGGTGTATCGCCCTCATCCAGCTGCGAGTGCAGTTCGCCAAGACGTGAATCCAGCTGACCGCGCTGGGTGCCCATGCGTTCCAGCGCATGGCTCAGCGAACTGATCTGGGTGCGCTGCGACTCCAGCGTCAGCGCCAGCGCATGCATGCTGTCGCGCACATTGCGTGCAGCATCACGCGCCTGATCGCGGGCATCGCTCATCTGCCTGCGCTCGCTTTCCAGCGCATGCCGGGCCGACTCCAGATCGCCCATGCTGGACACGGCCTCATCCAGTCGCAGGCGCGCCTCGCTCGCCTGCTCACGGCTGACATCCAGCGTTTCCAGCAGCTGCGCCAGCTCAGCCTCGATACGTTCAATGCGCGTGCGCGTGGATTCCAGCTTGCCCTGCTGGCTCTGCAGCTGCCCCGCCAGTTCGGAGCCGGCGCGATGCGCTTGATACAACGAGCGTTGCACGTCTTCGCGCTGCTGCTCGGCGGCCAACAATTGCTCACGCAGGCCAGCCAGCTGCTGTTCCAATGCAGCCTCACGCTCCTGCAGGGATTCGATCTGCTCGCGCAAGGTGACGATCTCGCGCTCGCGCAACAGCGCGCCCTGCTCGGCCGCGCCGGAACGCGACATGCGCACCCAGCCCTGGCCCAGACGCTCACCGCTGCGGGTGATCACCGATTCGCTGTCGCCAAGCTTGCGCGCCAGCTGCTGCGCCTGCGTCAGATCTTCAGCGCCATGCAGGTGTGCCAGCAGGCGGCGGATCGCCAACGGCCCCTGCACTTTTGCGGCCAGGGAAGTCGGCGCAAAGTCAGCCTTGCCATCGGCGTCTGCAACCAGCGCGATGCGTCCTTCGCCCAGCTCAGCCAGCGCATCAACCAGGGCTTCCGGTGCATCCACCAGCACGCCTTCGATCAGCTGACCGAGCGCGCTCTCAACCGCGTTTTCCCAGCCACCTTCAACGGTGATGCGCTCGCCAACGCGCGCAGCCGAATCCAGCCCACGTGCTTTCAGCCATGCTGCCGCTGCGCCCTGCTCCTGGCCAAGTGCGGCCTGCTGTAGTGTTTCCAACGAGGAAAGCCGGCCGCGCGCGGACTGCGCCTGCTTGCGAACATCAGCCAGTTCCGACTGCCCGGCACGCTGCTGCTCCTGCAGCGTCGCCACCGATTCCTTGCGCAGCTCGACCTGCTCACTCAAGGTTTCCAGCGCGGTCTTCTGGGTTTCGTGTTCCACTTGCAGCTGTTCGAAGGCCTCGGCCAGCGCATCCAGGTCCAGACCGGCGCGCTCTGCCTGCAATGATTCGCGGCGGCGATCGGCTTCAAGCACCTGCTTGTCCAGGTAATCCACGCGGGTGCGCTCGACCTCGCCGGAGCGGGTCGCCTCGGAGGTGTTGCGGTTATGCGCTTCCCAGCGCTGCTGCCAATCAGCCAGTTTTGCCTCGGCCTCGCGCAGCGCTTCCTGGCGGATCTCATTGCCTTCCTGCAGCTGTTCCAGCTGCGGCTCGGCGTTCTCCACCGACTCACGCAGCACGATCAATTTGGCTTCATCGCCACTGATGTGCTGACCCAGTTCGGACAGCGCCTGACGGGTTTCGTCGCGCGCCTTGTGCAGACGCTGCGCCAGTTCCCGCTGGTGGTGAATCTGCTGCTCAAGCCGGGCCAGGGTGCTGCCCACCTGGTACACATCGGCCTGCGCCTTGTTCAAATTCTCGGCCGCTTCTTCGCGGCGCACGCGGCCGGTTTCGATACGGCTTTCCGCTTCGCGCTGTTCGGCGATCAACTGCTGCAGCTTGGTTTCCTCGCGCGACAGGGCTTCGCGCAGGCCGCCCAGACGGCCATCGAGGCCGCGGTATTCCAGCGCCTTCCATTCGGCGTCCTTGACCCGGCGTTCTTCCTGCAACGCCTGGTACTGCTCGGCCTGCCGCGCCTGGCGCTTCAGGTGTTCGAGCTGCTTGCCAATTTCCTCGCGCAGGTCGTTGAGCCGATCCAGATTCTCGCGGGTGTGGCGGATGCGGGTTTCGGTTTCCTTGCGGCGCTCCTTGTACTTGGAGATGCCGGCGGCTTCTTCCAGGTACACGCGCAGGTCTTCCGGGCGCGCCTCGATGATCTGGCTGATCATGCCCTGCTCGATGATCGAGTAGCTGCGCGGGCCAAGCCCGGTGCCCAGGAACAGATCGGTGATATCGCGGCGGCGGCACTTGGTGCCGTTCAAGTAATAGTTGCTGCTGCCATCACGGCTGACCGTGCGCTTGACCGAGATTTCGTTGAACGAGGCGTACTCGCCGGAAATCGTGTGATCGGCGTTGTCGAAGATCAGTTCCACCGTCGCCTGCGACACCGGCTTGCGCCCGGCCGAACCGGAGAAAATCACGTCGGTCAGCGAATCGCCGCGCAGGCGGCTGGCCGAGCTCTCGCCCATCACCCAGCGTACCGCATCGATGATGTTGGACTTGCCACAGCCGTTCGGACCGACAACGCCGGTCATATTGGTCGGCAGGTGCAACGTCGTGGGATCGACGAACGACTTGAAACCGGAGAGCTTGATCGTGGATAGACGCATGGAATCGGGCTGTTGGCGGACATCGGCAGCAACTGCCGACACCCGGAATGAGGTTCCGGAGGTTCCCTTCCCGCACTCAAACCATTGATATTCCAAAGAATTCAACGATCAAAACACGGCACTGGCAACCGAGTATAGCGACACCCATGGCCATCGGTGGCCAGACCCACCAGGCGACCAAAAGAAACGGGCGCCTTGCGGCGCCCGTTCTTTACAACCAGTGCGGCAGGATCAGGCGTCGGCTTCGACGATGACCTTGACGGTGGTTTCCACATCGGCGTGCAGCTTGACGATGACGTCGAACTCGCCAACGTTGCGGAAAGCGCCTTCGCCCAGGATCACTTCGCTCTTGCTCAGCTCCAGACCGGCAGCGGTGAAGGCTTCAGCGATATCGCGCGGGCCAACCGAACCGTACAGCTTGCCTTCGGTCGAAGCGTGCGCACCGATGGTGACGCTGGCGCCTTCGAACTTGGCAGCGCGGGCTTCGGCATCGTTGTGCGAGGCCTGGGCCTTGGCTTCGTACTCAGCACGCTTGGCTTCGAACTCGGCGATGTTGCTGGCGGTGGCCGGAACGGCCTTGCCCTGCGGCACGAGGAAGTTACGGCCGTAGCCCGGCTTCACGTCAACCAGGTCGCCCAGGCCGCCGAGGTTGGTCACTTTCTGGATAAGAATCAGCTTCATGGTGTAGCTCCGTTATTCGTTAGCGGGGCCGATGGCTCCGCAACGCTTGCTGTCCGAATAGGACGGTGGATGCGGAAAATCCGGCCAAGGCCGGATTTCCTGTCGAGAACCTGCAGCGAATGCTGGTTCTTCCGAAAAATCGGATTAGACGTCGTGGTTGTCCGTGTACGGGATCAGGGCCAGGAAACGGGCGCGCTTGACGGCCGTGGCCAGCTGGCGCTGGTACTTGGACTTGGTGCCGGTCACGCGGCTCGGAACGATCTTGCCGTTCTCGGTCAGGTACTGACGCAGGGTGTTGAGATCCTTGTAATCGATCTCTTTCACGCCTTCAGCGGTGAACTTGCAGAACTTGCGGCGGCGGAAGAACTTGGACATGAAAGTGCTCCTTATTCAGCAGAAGCGGCGTCGTCGCCGGCTTCGTCATTGTTGGAAGATGCACCTTCTTCGTCGTCACGACGACGGCGCTCGCCACGCTCGGGCTTGTCACCCTTCTCGTCCTTGCTCTTCATGATCAGCGACTGCTCGGTGTCAGCCTCGTCACGCTTGATGACCAGGTTGCGCAGCACGGCGTCGTTGAAGCGGAAGCTCTCGGTCAGTTCGTTCAGAACTGCCTGGTCGGCTTCGATGTTCAGCAGAACATAGTGAGCCTTCACCAGGTTCTGGATCGGGTAAGCCAGCTGGCGGCGCCCCCAATCTTCCAGACGGTGGATGGTGCCGTTGCCGGCTTCGACCAGCGCCTTGTAGCGCTCGATCATGGCGGGGACCTGTTCGCTCTGATCCGGGTGGACCAGGAACACGACTTCGTAATGACGACTCATGTTTTTATACCTTTCGGATATAGCCCTGACGGGCTGGACAGCCCCCCGCTGTGCTTCGCGGTGGGGCAAGGGATCCTGCACTGGGAGCGCAGGAAGCCGGGCATTATCCACTGGAAGTGAACTGGAGGCAAGTTACCCCGGCCCGTGCAACACAGCATCCGTCGCCGCGACAAGCCTCGGTCGCCACGGATGCTGCGTCGCAACAGTACACTATGTAACCGATTCCACGCCCTCCCCGGACCGCCTGACGTGAATTCCACGCTTTCCCTGGCAGCGCAGCTGACGCCGCGCCAGCGCACTTTCATCCTCATCGCACTCTCACTGGGCGGCTTCGCCATCGGCACCAGCGAGTTCGCCAGCATGGGCTTGATGCTGGAAATCAGCCGCGGCCTGGCAATCAGCGAAGCCCAGGTCGGGCACCTGATCAGCGCTTACGCCATCGGCGTGGTGGTTGGCGCACCGCTGCTGGCCTTTGCCGGCGCCAGCCTGCGCCGCCGCAGCCTGCTGCTATGGCTGATGGGCTTCTACGCCATCGGCAATCTGGCCAGCGCGTTGGCCCCGAGCTACCACACGATGTTGGTGGCGCGCTTCGTCGCCGGCCTGCCGCATGGCGCGTACTTCGGCGTGGCCATGCTGGTGGCTGCCTCGATCAGCCCACCGGAACAGCGCGGCGCGGCCGTCTCAAAGGTGCTGTTGGGCCTTTCCATCGCCATCCTGCTCGGCAACCCGCTGACCACCTGGCTGGGTCAGCAGTTCAACTGGCGCAGCGCCTTCGTGCTGGTGAGCCTGCTGGCACTTGCCACGGTGACAATGGTTGCCCGCCAGCTGCCAGCCGATCCGAACGAAGTTCGCACCTCGCCGATGCGTGAACTGCGTGCCTTCAACACCAGCCAGGTATGGCTGGCACTGGCCATAGGCGCGATCGGCTTTGCCGGCATGTTCTGCGTATTCACCTATCTCGCACCAACCCTGGTCAATGTCACCGGCATCAATGAGCGCTGGATGCCGGTCGCGGTCGGCCTGTTCGGCGTCGGCGCGATCATCGGCAATGTTGCCGGCGGCAAGCTGGTCGACCGGCTGCAGTTCCGCGCGGCCGGCGGGCTGCTGGCTTGGTCCATTGTGGTGCTGATGCTGTTCCCGCTTGCCGCGAACTCGGCCTGGGCAATGGTGCCGGCGATCATCGCCGTGGGCACGATGGGCGCGCTGGCCGTGGCCCTGCAGACCCGATTGATGGACGCGGCCGGCGAGGCCCAGACTCTGGCTGCGGCCTCCAACCATGCCGCTTTCAACACGGCAAATGCACTGGGCCCGTGGCTGGGCGGCATGGCGATTGGCGCCGGTTATGGCCACGCCTCAACGGGCTATGTGGGCGCGGCGACCGCGGCGGTAGGCTTGTTGCTGTGGGGTATCGCGGTGGCGCAGCAGCGCCGTCAGGGCGAGCCCGCGCAAATGGCCGCCGACGGAGCGTAGTTGCGGGCGCCCCAGGCCACCGGGGAGGATGAGAAAAAAA
>NZ_JBRREG010000097.1:0-17023 GCF_056760155.1 Stenotrophomonas sp. STEN022 | reverse complement strand
TGTTTTTTTGGGGGGGGGGCTCTTGCGGGTTTAGGGGCTCCGGCCTATGCTGTGCTGCTGCGCCGATCCGTGCGCGGGCTTACCCCCCGCTCCCACAAACAGGCCGCAGATTGCGAGCAAACAGGCTCAACGCACTTCGAACTCCCCCACCAGCACGGTATCTGTGGCGTCCTGCAAGCGCATCGTCACCGCCTGATCCTTCTGCTTTGACGTACCCCAATGGGTACTCAAGCGCAGCATCAAAGTAGCCGCACCCGTCACCAGTTGCTGGCGACTGCCAAAGTAGTTGGCCTCCACTTTGTAGATGCCGGGCTTGGCATCGCGCAACGAGAACTGCTCCGGACCATAGCCACCGGTGAAGTCCTCCGACATCTGCCCGCCCTGATAGGTCAAGCGGTTGCCGTAGTAAGCACGCTCGCCATTGGGATCGGTCACCCACAGATCCATATCACTGTTGTCCACGTCCCAGGCCAACACAACGCGCAGATCCAGCGGCATCGCCCTACGCAAGCGTGGATCAACCTGCGTTGCATCCAGCGCCGAGCCACTGCGTGCGATCAGATTGGTCAACTCATCCAGCGCGATCAGCGCAACGCCGTCGAAGCGCCCCTCCCATTGGCGCTGCACCACTTGGTACAGCGGATCGACCGCCTGCTGCGCTCGCCCTGCCGCCTCCAGCGCCAAACCCAGATCGAGGAAACTCTGCGGCTCGTCCTCGGCCATTGCCAGCACCTGCTCGAACACAGGCACCGCCAGCGCTGGCTCACCGGCCTGCATCAGCCGATAACCCAGCACCCGCAGCAGATGGCGGTTATCCAGCTCCATCTCGGCCAGATTGGACAGCACCCGCAATGCCAACTCACGCTGCCCGGCAGCGAACAGCATGTCGGCCACATCCAGAAAGAACGCGCTGCTGTTGGCATTGGCTTCGCGCTCGTCCAGGTACCACGCGTACAACTCTCCGGCAGGTGCCTTGCGCAGGCGCTGCGCGAACGGTGAATCCGGCTCCCAAGCGGCCAGCTTGATCTGCACAGCGCCTGAGTTGGCCGGCATATCAACGGCAGATTGTTGGCGCGGAGGAGCAACCAAGTTGTCGCTGACTCTTGGCTCGGCCTCAGCTGCTGCGTAGATGGGCGACGGCGGAGACGGAGCCGCAGGTGGCGGCACCGTCATTGCCGGTGCTGGCGCAGCGCTCGAACGCTGCCTTGCCAGCTTGGCAGCCTGTGCCACCTTCAACGGCGAGCCCTTCGGCCAGCGCTTGTCCCACCACGTCTGGCGCTGCTGCCATTGCTCAGCCACCGCATCAAGATGGGCCTTGCGTGCGGCGTCGCGGTCGGCAACCTGGCGCGCAAAGCGGCGGTCGTATTCGGCCCGAAGCGCTGCCGGCGGCCGGATCGCGTAGCGCAGGTAGTCATCTATCGTATCCAGCACAAGCAAGGAACTGCCTTCGCTGACCATGCCGAACTGGCGCGACAGCAACTGCATCGCCTCGCGGTTGCCGCGCGGGTCAGCCGCCAGCTGCTGCAAGCGCGCCTGCGCCCACAACCCGGCCATCAAGCTGCCATCCGCGTTGCCGGGCGCGATGTTCAACGTTTGCCACTGACCACCATTGATCCGCAAGCGCAGCTCGGTCGGTGCTGCATCGGCACGTGCGTACAGCCACAACCAGCTCTGTTCCAGACTGCGGCGATCAATCACCACATCGTGCAGCCCTGCCGCCGACGCTACTTCTACCGTAGTCGGCACGGCAAGCAGCCGACTTGCCGCAGCAGCCACGTCATCGGACTCCAGCTGCACCAGACTGCCGCCACTGGCCTCGCTCCAGCCCCTTAAACGCGCTGTATCGGCCCCCGCCGCTGCACTGTTGATCGCAAACAGACGCTGATCTGTCGCCAGTGCAGGTAACGCCGATGCGCCCCAGTTGGACAGGCCATCACTGAACAGCAGGTACTCGCCGAGTTCTGCTTTTGGTGCCCATGAACCCAAGGCGCTGGCGCCATCATTTGGAGCCTGTTCCAGCACCCGGCGCAACGCGCTCCAGTCACCCTCGCGGATACTGAAACGACGCTCCGCTTCCGGCTTGTCGCGCAGCACCGTCAACACAACGCTGCCCTCGCCCATTGCGGCGAAATAGCGATCCAGCAACGCAAACTCGCGTACCCGGTTACGGGTTCCCGCCGAGCCCGACGCATCCCAAAGCAGGCCAACCTTTGATGGCAATCTGCGCGCAACCGGTGCCGCCACTGGCAGCTGTGCAAGCAGATAGTGCTGCCCCTCGTAGCCCGCGGACTGCAGCGCGGACTGCGGTTTGGCTGGCAGCTGCCATTGCAGCTGCGCCGGCAACTGCCGACCGCTGCCCTGCCACTCCATCGCGCCGGCCATCAACCGGAACGGCGCCCGCCCAAGCTTGTCCGCACCACTCGCCCGCAGGCGCAGGCTGACCTCGGCGGCACCGGCTGCAAACTGCAAGGGCAAACGCCACTGCCAGCCCGCGCTGGACAATGGCATCGCTTCGCGGATGGTCAACTGCACCCGACGGCTACCGCCAGCAGGCAAGGGATATACGCGCAGACGGAATTGATTGCCCGCAGTCTGCTCCAGCAGCGCCGGGTCCTGGCCCTGCCGGGTGATCGCTTCGAACACCTGCCGACCGCGCTCCTTCGGCACCGGAACCGCATCGCGCAATTGCCCGTCGATATCCAGGGCAAACCCGCTGATCTGCTGGCCATCGGCCAAGGGAAACTGCAGCTCACCCTCCATCACACGCCGGTTGGGGTTGTGGAACACCAGCTCGATCCGGGTCTGGGCGATGCCGGCCTGCACCTCGCCGTCGATGGTCACCTGTCGAAGCTCGATTGGCTGCTCAGCCTTCGAGGAGGCAATCAGTACCGGCGGCTGGATCAGCCCCCTGCCCTGCTGCGCGGCGACCGGCGTGACTGCCACGCCGAACACCAGGAAAAACATCCAACAACGCCGCCAGATAACCAGGCTCATCGCAGCACTCCGTCCAAGGGTTGGGAGATCAAACGCACCAACGGCCACAACGGGGTTGAAGAATCAATCATTCCGCTCTTGATCGGCGCCTCCGTCACCAGACAGCACAACTCAAGCCCCCTTGCTCGAGACATTGTGCCGCGTTTCGGCAGCCTGAGAGACGAGCCCTGGCCGCATCCGGAGCGCCGCCATGCGGAAGCCCCACTACTGAATTTAATCCACTGAAACAGCCCAAAGCGATCAACAAACCGACGCTGATCAACAGAGCGAAAAGCGACAAGGAGCGGACCTTGGACTATCCAGAGACTCCTCGACGATTCACTCCCGCCCTTACATATAAGGGCGCGCGCTCTCGATATTGTGTGAGCACATTTTTACCAGGTACTCGGCTCCTCCGCCCTTGATTGTTCCCCCCGGATACCGCGAGGGCTTGAAACCAATAATGTAGCTATCGTCGCCAGTACGGATTTCAATCTGATAATTCTCCATGCGCGAAAGAAACGCCCTCAAACCTTCTTGCGGCCCCATCCGCATGGTTCTCGACAGCTCTTGGTCGAAGTGTTCATAAGCAACCCGAAGCGCCGAAGAAACATCATCCGCATCTGGATCGCATCCATTTTTGCCATTGGCCAATGGCGCGACACTTGCCACCATCGCCGCCATCACCAAGCTTGGTAGAAAGCAACTTTTCATCGAGAGCGTCCTCCTGAAAAAAATAGATCCGCATCTCTCATTGAATCGCACAAACCTGCCAAAACCGCGGACATCCAGCATGGACCGGACAACGCTCTTCGGCCAGCAACCAACACTCACCGCGTCATTCGAGGTTCGCGCCTTTTACTGGACACCAGGACATGGCAGTCCGGCCTCGGATGGATTCCCCATCGCAGCGTCGCAAGAACTACAGATCCAGCACATAGACAACGGCCTCCTCGCCAAATTCCAGCTCCATGGCTTGCCGAACGAGCCCGGGAACGGCGTACCAAGATTTCCCGGCGAAAGCGTCGAGACCTGCAGAATCGGCTTCATGCGTCAGCCACAAAGTCTCAGCACGACTCATTCTGATTTTTTCATCCTTCAATAGAGTCCGCCTGTGCCTCTTCATCAGAAGTCGCAGGTCTTTGACCGTCAAGATCCCAAATCTACCGAGTTCAGAGGGCAACTCGTCAAGAGTAGCTTGGCTGTAGTCATTCCGGCGGCGAAACAGCGATCGAACTACCTTGTAAATGGTCTTCGCATCCAAGGATGCCAAGTCGGCTTTTGCGCGAGCACGTTGATGCCTCATCAGCCAGCCCCATGCTCCGGATGAGCCGACCAGTGGTGGACCACACAACCCTTCGCCACCTCTTGATACTGTTTGACCTTGAGACTGCAGGGTCCGGCGAGGACGCGACGCCTGGCCGCCCTCGGTGATCGGATCGGAAGCAGTAACCAGCATAGGCAACCTCGCACTAGCAGCCCTCCGGCACAGATGAGCGGAGCTTTGCTGTTTGTTCGGCCGGCTCGACCCTTACCAACACAGCCCGCGCCCATGGGGCATCGCACTCGACCCCGACGACATACTGTTCAATCAGGAAGCGTCCGAATATCCGGACATGATTCACTCGGCGCTCCAGCAACTTACGGACAGGTTCATCGCCAGCCGCCATGCGTAGCGCACTTGGTCCATTTGGTAGCTCGATTGAACGGACTTCGTATCGGTGGAAATATCCAGGTTCGCGCAGGAAAAAATGAGGCACGCGAACGATGGACTCAGAATCCGGAACGAGGACGAAATCCGGCTCTTTGTAATTCATGTTGGTTGCGTCATCAGGACCGGGCCAACGGCCAATCACAGTGCCGGACACCCATACTTGCCCAGCAAACTTCGCATGAAGATCGTTGCCACGATTCAGCTCAGTGAGAGTCAGGTCCGAGCCTTCAGGATGGACAAGATGCATGCGCAGGTCCGCTGCCGACGCTCTGGCGCTAGTAGAGAGAATCAATACAAGCAAGACGAAAGTTTTCATGCGGCTGATATACCCATAAGCGGACCAGAGGTCTTGGTTATGCGTGTTGCCGGTAGCCAACTTCACCGCGACCTACCCTTTCGAGGACGCTCGATCCCATAGGCTGGATCTGCCTGAGCAGCCAATTTGTAACGGAACTCAACGTTCGGATCAAGGCCATGCCGGTCAGTACATGTGGATGTCTGCAAAGGTTAGGAAGCCCAAGCTCTGATGCAACGCCTCCAACCCTCTGCAGACATCCAGGACCTGCACGAGCCAGCGTGTTTCAGAAGATCACACCCATCTCCGAGAAGATCACTCGCCACCCAGCTGCGTCGTGCCGCAGCACCGCCTCGTGTCGGGACCCGCATGCTCCACCACGAAAGAATCCGAACTCAAGGTCGTAGTCCCCATCCGCGCGGCGGGTGGAAACACCCAAACCCATGCTCATCGTTATCCCCACGCGCCTGCCCTCAGGTGGTGGCTGCCATGCCGAACCGGGCATAAACTGGCGCCCGATTTCTCCGAGATCGCGGATTGATTCCGGCGACAGGTCGATCACACTGTCGCGCCTGGGCGAGCCGATGCTCACATATACCGGCATGCGATTGCTTGCCAGATAACCGCCGGACGCCAGTTGATGGCGCAAGACCGCTTTCATTACGCCTTGCAGGTCGAGCGCTGGATTCAGCGCTGCCTCGGCCAATCCCCGCCGTTTCTCACGTACAGCCTTCAGCGCGGCGCCGGCGTTGCCCCTGGCAGCGCAATCAGTCGCTGGCAACTTGCGCATGCATACCTCACCCGAGGATTCGTTGATGGTAATCAGGTAACGGCGCAGCGCGATGGATTCTCCGCGCTCGACCACCATCCGCCATTCGTTGGCTGAGTGGTCAGAATGCAGTCCATCAATCGCCGAGTCACCCTGCCCAAATTGCGCATCCAGAACGATGTTGCCTTCCATCATCGCCTGCATTGCGTCCAGCAATGGCTGCTTTTCCGGCCCGTGTGCAACCCACGCAGTGACTGAAGCCAATGCTGCCAACGATCCTGCAAGAACCGACCTCTGCATCTTGTTTGCTCGACGGGCACCTATTGTCCGCGTTGTGTCGTGTCTTCCCTTCGGCCCAACTCTGCCCCCTTCCGGGCTCAGGCCGAGGCGAGTTCGTCCTTGCCACTGCTAAACGTCGACTTCAGCGCCGGCAGATAACGCCGACTACAGGCGACCTCTTTGCCATCAGCCATATGCAGCAGGGCCTCGCCGCCTTCCAGCGGCTCGATCGACACCAGATGTGCCAGGTTGATCAGCCAGCTACGATGGACCCGCACAAAGCACGCAGCATCCAGCTTTTGCTCCAGCGCAGCCATGGTGATCCGCAACGGGTAGTCGTGGCCGCGCAGGTGCAGGTTGACGTAGTTGCCCGCGGCCTGCGCCCACTCGATATCGGCCGTTGCGATCAGGAAGTCCCGGCCCAGCTTGCGTACCAGCAGCCGCTCCGGATGATCGATCGGCTCCACCGGCGGCCCTTCATCAGGCTCGGCCAGCAGCTGTGCCTCGCCTTGCAGACGGCGAAGCAGAAAGCGGTAGCCATCAATGCAGAACAGGATGGCGGCGTAGGTGCGCACGTCCTTGAGGTATTCGTATAGCAGCTCGTCCAGCCAGGAGCCGACCTGATAGCGCTCCCCCACCACGGCATAGGCGAGCATCCTCAGTCCGAACATGGCCAGCACGTGCAGCAGGGAGATCGGCACACTGGCCAGCAGGTACCAGGGCAGGCGTCGGCGCCAGTTGTCCATGTGCAGCGGCCAGCGCCTGCTGAACCAGACGATCGCCGGTACCAGCAACAGCAGCCAGACCAGTCCACTGGAGAATTCCCAGACCCAGGGTTCCCACCATTCCATGGAGGGCGCACCGGAACGGTTGGCGTCCATCCAGGTGGTGATCGCATTGCCGCTGCAGTTGATCAACACCAGCAGCAACCAGAACAGCAGCTCCATGCTTTGCCGCCAGGGGATGAAACGATTCAACAGTGGCGGCGATGCGGTTTGATTCATCTGCGCATTCTAGACGGCGTGGCGGCCGCAGCCCTCGCTGCCCGTCCCCGGATCGCCGCCACTCGTCCCTGAGCCCCCGCAGATCGGCCCTTCCGGCACCGCGAGAGCGCGTCCCGGGTTGCAATGAGACCCTTCTACATCCGCTGGACGCGCAATGCACAGACGCCACGACCTGGATTGGCTACGGGTAATCGCCTTTGGCCTGTTGGTCATCTACCACGTCGGCATGTACTACGTGAGCTGGGACTGGCACGTCAAAAGCCCGGCCGCGAGCATTGCGCCGGAGCCGTTCATGCTGCTGACCTCGCCGTGGCGGATGTCGCTGCTGTTCCTGATCTCGGGCGTGGCTACCGCCTTCATGTTCGAGCGCCAGCCTGCCGGCCTGCTGCGCCGCCGCTCATGGCAGTTGCTGCTGCCGCTGCTGTTCGGAATGGCGGTGATCGTGCCGCCGCAGGCCTACTACCAGGTGGTCGAACAGCTGCCCGGCGGATACAGCGAGTCCTACTGGGCGTTCTACGGCAAGTATCTCAGCGACTATCGCGGCTTCTGCGACAGCGACGGATGCCTCCGCGTCCCTACCTGGAACCATCTCTGGTTCCTGCCCTATCTATGGAGCTACACCGTTCTGGCCTGGTTGTTGTGGCGATTGCTGCCCACGTCCGCATTGCAGCGCCTGCGCCAATGGACCGATGTAGCCTTGAACGGCTGGGCCGCGCTGATTGTCCCGGTGGTGATTCTGTCCGCCGCGCGCCTGCTGCTGGTCAGCCGCTTCGAGCAGACCCACGCGCTGACCGATGATTGGTACAACCATGCCCAGTACGCCAGCATTTTCCTGATCGGCTTCCTTGCCGCGTTCAACACCCGTTTCTGGGAATCGCTGCTGCGCCTGCGCTGGCTATCATTGGCTGCGGCTGGAATCTGCTACGCCGTGCTCATCCACGTCTGGTATTTCTCCGGCTACAACGACGCGCAACCACCGCCGCTGGAATTGCGGCTTGCTCTTCGGGTTATCTGGGCGGTGGATCAATGGTGCGCGATTGCGGCATTGCTTGGCTCTGCTTACCGTTGGCGTGAGGCCGACAGTCCAGTGCTGCGTTATCTCACCCTTGCGGTGTTCCCGCTATACATACTGCACCAGACAGTAATTGTCGTGCTGGCACACACCCTCAAGCCGCTGCAGCTGAACCCTGGCACCGAGGCCATCATCCTTATCGTGGTCACGTTTGCTTTGTGTCTTGGCGCCTATGAATTGATCCGGCGCTGCACACCGCTGCGGCCGCTGTTTGGGCTGCGCAAGCAGCCTGCTACAAGGCTCACGCAATCATCGACCGAGCCTGTGAGGGACTGAGCCGAGGATTTCAATCACGTGGCGTTGCAGAACCGAGCAGCAATTGGGCAACTTCGAACAACTCACTTTCCATCGCTGAGCGCTCCACGTCGGATCGCAGCAGCATCAGATCGTTCGCATAACCCATTGCCAAAGCGAACAGCTGGCGGGCTACCCGTTTCGGCGACTCGCACTGGAAGGCACCGACATCCACGCCGCGCTGCACTATTCCGGCCAAGAGGTCCTGCCACTGCTGGTTCACCACCAGATACGTCGCCGACAGCTTGGCGTCATGCATCGCTTCGTCCCAGGCATCGAGCCACAACACCCATGAGTCATCGTCGGTTGTCGGCAAACAATCGCTTAGGAAGAAAGCGAGTGCTTCGTCGGGCGCCAGGTGTTCGACCGCATCCCGCACCTGCTCAAGCTGCTCGTTCGCGAAGCGGGCGAATGCTTCGCGGCGGAGCTCATTCCAGTCGGCGAAGTAGTGATAGATGTGACTGCGCGAAATGCCCGCGTGGCTGGATATATCTCGTGTCGAGACATTGGCGAAGCCGTTCGTGCGAAACAGATGCAGGGCTGCCTCAATGATCTGATCTCGACGGGAAGGAATGGCCAAACGACACCTGTAGGGCAGAACTGAACGGAAAGCATATCGGCTCAAGCGGTTGAGCGGTCGCTCAAGTACAATTGAGCGACCGCTCAAATTCGCCCGAACATGAAACGCATCCCACCCGCCGAGCTGCTCTCGGCACCCGCCACCCAGATCGGCCAGCAAACAGCAGCCAGCACCCTGATTGCCCTGGCAAAAGCTTATCCGGGGCAGATCAGCCTGACACTCTCGCTCGTCGCTGCGGAGAACGCGCTTCTGCTGGCCTACCCGCTATTCGCCGGATTCGCCGTGGACGCGATCATCAAAGGCGATGTCTACAAGGCCATCTGGTACGCGGGGGTGGTGCTTTCGTTCTGGCTGATAGGCGCGGCACGCAGGGCGATGGACACCCGTGTCTTCACCCGGATCTACGCGGATCTGGCGGTTGGCGTTGTGCTGGCGCAGAGGCAGCAGATGCAGGCAACCTCCACGGTGGCCGCACGGGTCGTGCTGGCCCGGGAATTCGTCGATTTCTTCGAGAAGCACGTACCGATCATCACCACGGCTTTGGTATCGATGGTCGGTGCGGCGATCATGCTGGTGCTGATCGAGCCCTGGGTCGGCATCGCCGCCCTGTCGGTGCTGCTGCTTGGAATGACGGTGCTTTCCCGCTACGCCCCCCGCAACGAGCAGTTGCATGGGCGTCTGAATGACCGGCTGGAGCATGAGATCCGGATGGTGGAACGGGTCAATGCAGGGACGCTTCTACGCCACTACACGGTTCTTTCCCGTTTGCGCATCTGGCTGTCGGACCGGGAAGCCGGTGCCTTCCTCGTGGTTGGGACCGCCGCTGCGGCCTTGTTCGCACTGACCATGATGCAACTGGCCACCACTACCGACGTCACCCCAGGTCATGTCTATGCGGTGATGACCTACCTCTGGACCTTCGTTACCAGCCTGGATGATGGTCCAACGATGGTCGATCAACTCGCTCGGCTGAAGGACATCGGCAAGCGTGTGAATCCCGGCCTGGAAGAGGCAGGATCGGAGCAGACCGAGCGCTGAGGCGCGCGGCCCAACGCCAAAAGCAGAGCGCGACGCACCTTTACGGGTAACGTCGCGCTCATCAGGCCATCAGCAGGCTCAACTGCCTCAGCTTGCTTCCGCCTGCGGCTCAGCAACCAGGGGTCGTTCCGGTGCCGGCTTGCTCGGGAAGGCATGGCGCAGGATGCGCCACATCACCTGACCGAACTGGCGCGGCAGCGAACCGGTGTTGTAGTGCTGGCCGTAACGCGCGCAGATGTCCTTCACCTCTACCGCCATCGCCGCATAGCGGTTGGCGGGGATATCCGGATAGAAGTGATGCTCGATCTGATGGCTGAGGTTGCCGGTCATCACGTCCATCCACTTGCCGCCGGTCAGGTTGGACGAGCCGCGCAGCTGGCGCAGATACCAATGGCCTCGCCCCTCATTGCGGATACATTCCTTGGGGAAGGTCTCCGCATCGGCGGTGAAATGACCACAGAAGATCACCACATAGGTCCAGACGTTGCGGATGATATTGGCCGCCACGTTGCCAAGCAGCACCGGCAGGAAGAACGGGCCGGCCAATGCGGGGAACAGCACGTAGTCCTTCAGGACCTGCAGCATCGCTTTGCGACCGACCGGGCGGGCCTGGTGCCACAGCTGCTTGAGGGTCATCTTGCCGACCAGCACGCGACCGATGCGCAGATCCTGTATCGCGATGCCCCACTCGAACAGCAGCGCGAACACCACCGCCACGAACGGCTGGGCCAGGAAAAACGGATGCCAACGCTGCTCCGGGAAGATCCGCAGCAGACCGTAGCCGATGTCATCGTCCAGCCCGCGCACATTGGTATAGGTGTGGTGGCGGAAGTTATGGGTCTTGCGCCAGTTCTCCGAAGTGCCGGCGATATCCCATTCGTAGGTCTTGCCCTGCAGCTGCGGGTCGCCCATCCAGTCGTACTGCCCGTGGATGACGTTATGCGCCAGCTCCATGTTTTCCAGAATCTTGGACAGTGCGAGCAACAGCACACCGGCGATCCACGCCGGCACCAGCACGCTGTGCACGAATGCACCGAGGAACAACAGGGCGCGTCCGGCCACACCGGTCCAACGCACTGCCGCGACGATCCGGCGGATGTAGCGGGCATCGCTGGCACCCAGCAAGGCCTGATGGCGGGCTTTTACGGCGTCGAGTTCATCACCGAAGGTCTGCAGTTCGGCGGGTGACAGCACGCGGTTGTGCACGGAAGACATGACTTACAGCTCCAGGGTCAAATCGGTACTGGCGCTGCTGACGCACAGTTTGAGCGGTACGGAAGGTTCGCTGTTGTAATCACCGGTCACAGTGTGGCGGGTGATGCCCGAGGTCTTGCCGCAGACACAGGTGTTGCAGATGCCCATTCGGCAGCCACTGGCTGGCTTGATGCCGGCCGCTTCCAGCGCAGGCAGCAAGGCAAGTCCGCGCGGCACGGTGAGCGTGCGACCGGTCTTGAGCAGTTGGATCTGCACACTGCCCTGTTCCGCCTTAGCCAGCTGCGGCACGCTGAACGCCTCGCTGTCGAAATGCGCCACCTGGTCCAGCAGACGTGCACGCGCGGCATCGACAAAACCGCCCGGACCACAGGCCAGCACATGCGCCGCGCTCAGATCACCAAGGCTGCGCAGGTCATAACTGCCGACGCGTGCAGCAGCCTCCCCGGTCACCGCCAGATGCAGACAGAACGACGGGTGACGCGCGGCGATGGCATCGAACTCGTCAACGAAGCACAGCTGCTCGCGCTGGCGCACCCAATAGATCAGATCGACCGCGCCCGGCATGCCCTGTACGTCCAGCTGGCGCAGCAGGGCGCGCATCGGCGTGATACCGCTGCCTGCAGCCAGCATCAGAAGCTTCGGCGGCGGCGTTGCTGGCAGCAGCATCTCGCCAAAGGCCTGCCCCAGGGCGAATACCTCGCCTATGACAGCCTGTCCAGACAGGTACTGACTGAGCTTGCCACCGGCAATACGCTTGACCGTGATCGCCAGGCGACCATTTTCAAGCAGGACAGGGCTGTAGCTGCGCGTGGTCAGGCGGCCATCCAGTTCCGCGCCCAGATTGACGTGCTGCCCAGCCTGCAGGCCACGGAAGTGGCGATTGGGCTGCAACTCCAGGGTGACGGCGTCGGCGCTGGCCTTGTGGCGCGCCACCAGCCGGGCCACTGGCCGCCGCAGCGTCCACAGCGGATGCACCCGGGTGGACCAGAAATCAAAGAAACCTTCGCTCAGCCACGGGATCGGTGGCGGTGCGGTATTGCGGTAGACAGCACTCATGGGGCGCACTATACGTCCGAGCATACGACTGTGTATACAGTTGTATATTGCCAGTACAGGCTATGATTCACGCACCTGACCGGCCCGAGCCCCATGACAGCACGCGAACAGCCCCTGCCCGCACAAGACGACCTGCACCCGGCGCGCAAGGCTTCCATCTCGCGTGACGACCTGCTGGCCGCCGCCCTCGCCCTCATCGGCCCGCACCGCAGCGTCTCCACGCTGAGCCTGCGCGAAGTCGCGCGTGAGGCCGGGATCGCCCCGAATTCGTTCTATCGCCAGTTCCGCGACATGGATGAACTGACGGTGGCGCTGATTGATCTGGCGGGCCGCTCTCTGCGCACCATCATCGGCCAGGCGCGGCTGCGCGCGGCCGACAGCAATCGCGGGGTGATCCGCCTGTCGGTAGAAACCTTCATGGAGCAGCTGCGCGCCGACGACCGGCTGATGCATGTGCTGCTGCGTGAAGGCACGGCCGGCTCGGATGCGTTCAAGCATGCAGTGGACCGTGAGCTCGGTTATTTCGAGGAAGAGCTGAAAGCCGACCTGGTGCGGCTGGCCGCACTCGATGGCGCGACCCTGCACGAACCCGCGCTGGCTGCCAAAGCCATCACCCGGCTGGTGTTCGCGATGGGCGGCAGCGCGATTGATCTGCCCGAAGAGCGCGATCCGGAATTGATCGAAGAGATGTCGCAGATGATCCGCATGATCATCACTGGCGCCCGCGCGTTGGCACGGCGCCCGGTCAAGGCCTGAAGCAAGCCAAACGATGTTGCGCGGTTGTGGAAGCGGCGTCAGCCGCGCAGCTGATGCTCTGTCCGATTACTCGATATGCCTGCAACTTCATTGGCATTGGTTTCGCGGCTGACGCCGCTCCCACAATGGTTTACCCGGTAGCGCCCCTGCCGAGCATGGCTCGGCATTACCTTTGCAGGCATTGGCGGTAACGGCTGTCTACGCGGTTGGCGAACCACTCGGTGGTCAGTTCGCGGGTGATCTTGGGGCTGTCCAGGCGGATGCCGGGAATCAATGCGCGCGGCAAGGCCTTTCCGGCACGTGCATCGGCCAGCGCGAACACCTTCGAATGCAGCGTGCCATTGCTGAATTCCAAGCGATCCGATTGCGCAAGCGCACGACGTATCTCACGCTCATCCATGCCTAACTGCGGCGAAAGACTACGCACCGCCAGTTCGGTCTGGCCTGGCTTGTCGATGGGTGCATCCGGCACCAGCAGATCACCGTCCAACGCCAGCGACAGGCCGGTCAAACTGCTCACCGCAGCTTGGAACGCGGCATTGCGACTGGCGTAGCGGCCCGCGTTGTAGTCGGCAAAGCGGTGCACCTTCTGCGTGTAGGGGGTCTGGTAGTCGAGCAGGTGGGCGATGCCGAAGTACACACCGCCGCGCCGGGTGAACACTTCATCGCGGATGCTGCGCGCCACCGGGTAGGGGTAGTTCTGTGTATTGGCCTGCGCGAACGGAATGCTTACCTGCATCGCGCCACCGGTCTGCACCGGGTTCTTGCCGGCAAACAAGCGCTGCCCCATCGGTACGCGACCGATGATTTCCTCGTACAGTTCGCTCAGATCCCGTTCGCTGCGAACCCGCGCCAACTGCTCGCCATAGCTGCGGCCATCACTGCCCTTTACCTTCAAACCTGCGTCCACCAGCAACTTCGGTATATGCACGGCCGCAGCGCGGCGATCTATTTCGCCCCTGGCAATCCGCGGCAGATTGGGCACCTCCGGATTGGCGCGATAGCCAGATTCCTGCTCGATCACCGCCAACGTCGCGCAGATGTTCTCGACCGAAGGTTCGATCCGTTGTGCGTTGAACGCCACGCGAATGTCGTCCGCCCAACCGGTCCGGTCAGTGACGGTCACCGGAATCCGCCTGGCGATCTGATCCTGCACCACGGCCGGTGCCGGCCCCGGCGGGGGCGATGGCAGCGTACTGCAGGACGCCAGCGCCAATGCGGCAAACAAGCCCAGCACGGCCTTCGTCCCCGCTGCGCCGCGCCACCGAGGAAAAACCGCGCGCGTGCTGCGCCAACCATCGCATGTCGCCTGCCTGCCCATATACTTCACACCCTCGCTGCCCAAATCATCGAACGTGGCTTGACCCTTGAGCGCCACCGCTGAACAGTACTTCCCGCTTGTAGTCCCCGCTACCTCCCTGCTGCTGGGACTGGCGCTGTTGGCCGGTTGGCGTTCATTGCGCGACCACCGCTACCTGCTGTGGCTGGCGGCAGGCTACATCTGCACCGCGTTTCCACTGGCCGCGCAGATCCTGATGGACAACGCCCGGATGGCAACCTGGTCGGTACTGACTGGCGCCTTGTACTGTGCGGGAAGCTGGGCCACGGCGCAGGGTTTCGCGCTCAGAGCCGGCGGCAGAGTGCCGGTGCTGGCCGCACTGGCCATCAGCCTGATCACCTTGTTCGCATTGTTCTGCTTCTCCAGACTGAGTGACGTGCTGGGCGCGCGCATCGTCTTCCTCAACCTCGGCATGGGGCTGCTGCTCGCCCTCGCACTGCCGGTACTGTTTGGCCGCGAGCAACCCGACACGCTCTTCGAGCGCCTGCTGCGCAGGACGTACCTGCTGCTGGTGGCATACGCGATCCTGCGCCCGCTGGTGGCCTGGTTGCTGGCCGGCTGGTTCACCAGCAGTGGCTTGCCGCGTTCCGGCCTATGGCTGTGGATGCTCGCCTTCAACCTGCTGCTCAATCTGTGGCTGCTGTTTCTGCTGCTGGGCGGACTGGCCCAGCAGCTGATGGGAGAACTGCGCCATGAGCGCAACCACGATCCACTTACCCTGCTGCTCAATCGCCGCGCCTTCTTCGAAATCGCCAACCAGCGATTGCAGCACGGCCACGTGAATCATTGGGCACTACTTGCCTGCGACGTCGACCACTTCAAACAGGTCAATGACACCTGGGGCCACGCAGCCGGCGACAATGTGCTGCGGCAGGTCGGTGTACTGCTGCAGCAGATGACCCGCCCGGGCGATCTGGTCGCGCGCTTCGGTGGCGAGGAATTCGTGCTGCTGTTGCGCTGCGCTGATCTGGCCACCGCCACCCGGGTCGCCGAGCGCATCCGTCTCGGCGTCAGCGAGATGCAGTGTTCACCGGCAAAGCAAACCATCACCGCCAGTTTCGGCCTCACCATGGTGGCAGCAGCGGACGATCTTGAAAGCGCCTTGGAGCGCGCTGACCTGGCCGTATATCAGGCCAAGCGCGAAGGGCGCAACCGGGTGATCGCCAGTCCCTCGCAGGTCGGCACTGACAGTATCCACCCGATCCACCACGCTTCACTTTGACTCACGACTCGTCGCCACGGATCGCGCAGCTACGCCATGTCATCCACGGCATGCATCCAGCGCCTGGCGCATGCGACGAACCACCAGACACACCGGCTTTGCGCTAGGCTTGCCTTTCTTTCTGACCGCGTATTCCCGTGAAAACTGTTCACGCCACCCGCTACATCACCCCACTGCGCGAAGGCGGTTCACTGCCAGCGGTGATAGAAGCAGACGACGATGGCATGTACGTCATCAAGTTCCGCGGTGCCGGCCAAGGCCCCAAAGCCCTGATCGCCGAACTGGTGGTTGGTCGGCTTGCGCAGGCGCTGGGCCTGCCGATGCCGGACATCGTCCTGGTCGAACTGGACCGCGAGTTCGCCCGTACCGAGCCTGATCCAGAGATCCAGGACCTGATCCGCGCCAGCGAAGGCACCAACCTTGGCAGTGACTACCTGCCCGGCGCGATCAACTACGATCCTGCGGCGATGCAACCCGACGCCGAGCTGGCCTCGCGCATCATCTGGTTTGATGCATACACCAGCAACGTGGACCGCACCGCGCGCAACCCCAACCTGATGGTCTGGCACCGTAAGCTCTATCTGATCGATCACGGCGCGGCGCTGTACTTCCACCATGACTGGGAGAATGCCGGCGAGGCCTGTGGCAAGCCTTTCGTGTTGATCAAGGACCACGTGCTGTTGCCGTTCGCCAGCCGCATCGCCGAAGCAGACACCGCTTTGGCTCCCTTGTTGACCGATGCAGTCATCGACGGCATCGTCGCGCAGATTCCGGACAGCTGGCTGCAGACCGAGCCCGCTTTTGCCGATGCGACCGCCTACCGTTCTGCTTACGCCAGCTATTTGAAGCGCCGCCTGCAATTGCGCGAAGCCTTCGTACAGGAGGCCATCCGTGCCCACGCTGCACACCTATGATTACGCCATCATCCGCGTCGTACCGCGGGTGGAGCGCGAAGAGTTCATCAACGTAGGCGTGATCGTCTCCTGCCCCAGCGCAGAGCACCTGCAGGCCGCGATCGAAATCGATGTCGCGCGGTTGCAGGCGTTTGCACCGCAACTGGATCTGGCTGGTGTGCAGCCGTGGCTTGATGCCATCGTCGCGATCTGCCGTGGTGAGCCAGGTGCCGGGCCGATCGCGCAGTTGCCACCGCGCGCCCGCTTCCACTTCCTGACCGCCAAACGCAGCTCGGTAGTGCAGACCTCGGTGACCCATGTAGGCCGCACCGCCAACCCTGCCGGCATCGTTGAGCATCTACTCGAACGCATGGTGCGTACACCACGCTGAATCGCCGAGAGGCGTGAGCAAGCAATCGACACCTGCAGGGTGGAGCCAGACGCGGCCGGGGCGCTACTGGTAGTGGGGGGGGGGGGGGGGCGGGGGGGGGGGGGGGTGGGGAGGGTGCTCTCCGGCCCGAGAG
>NZ_JBRREG010000096.1:0-17171 GCF_056760155.1 Stenotrophomonas sp. STEN022 | reverse complement strand
TTGCTCCTCGGTGAAACGCGACTTCTTCATGCCTGAATCCTCGTTTGTCACGGGGCCCAATGCTACCGACGTCTCTACTTTAGCCTGCACCAGTTTTCTGGGGGTGGGTCAGATTGACCCGGAGTCTATTGGCTGTGCGGGCACAACACCGACGGCTTTGCTACCGGCATGAGGTTTATTACGACGTGTCAGAGGCCGGAGCAAGAGGCCGCCACTCACAAGTGGCCGTAGTCTCGGTTAGAACAACCCCGCTGAATCCAGGTGGTGATGTTGGCCTGGCAGAGGTCGTAGTCCTCCCCATCCATTTTTTGGTCATTCCCGACTGCGGCGCCGACCACATCTTCTGCAGCACGTAACGCGGCTCGATACCCATGCGGGTATCAACCATCCACTCTTCCTCCCTGGCTTGGGTGTATTCCCACGGGCGTGCCGGGCGCTCCAAGGTTTCCTGGTGCAGATGGTGGTCCAGGTCGGACAAGGCGGTAGTGCGCTTCTAGGTGGGTAGCTCGATCTGGCGCGCAGCGAGCAGAACTTGCTTGGCCATCTTGTGCACGGCCGTTTCGTAGCAGTGCTCATCGCCCCCGCCCTGGTAGTGGGCGAAGTGCCAACGCTGGGTTTCGCCCTTCTTGGCCATCAGCTGCCGGCCGCACCCTGGGCAGTGGCAGCCGCAGGCCAGCCCACCACTCACGGCTGAAGGCGGGTAAGGATCGCGTCGCGCTCCCCGAAGGGTACTTGCAATCCCGCCGTACTCGCATCGCGCTTGGTTTGCCCAGCCATCGGATCTCCCTCTCCCTCGGCTGATTCTAAAGGGGAGGAGGGGCGTCGCTTGCATGGTTGGACCGGTGCTACGGAGCTGGCCGGTCTATTGCACTGAGGTAGGCCAAGGCACTGGCCGCACCGCGAACCTAGCGGTGCGCGTCCAGCGCAGGGGCCCGGTGTCGTATCATGTAGTGACCGCAGGATGCGGAGGGCAGAGGGGCCTACATGTCGGACGCAGTGAACACGCAAGCAGACGCCGAGATCCAGGACGGCGCCGACGCTTTCATCACCCGCTGGCAGGGGGTTGCAGCCTCCGAGCTGTCCACTTCCCAGTCCTTTCTGATCGAGCTGAGCCAACTGCTCGGCGTCGATACCCCGCACCCCACGCCCGAGCAGGACTACATGTTCGAGCGCCCGATCACCTTCGCCCACGGCGACGGCAGCAGCAGCGCCGGGCGCATCGACCTGTATCGCCGCGGCGCCTTCGTCCTCGAGTCCAAGAAGCTCAAGCAGGGCGCGCACACCAAGGGCTTCGACGACGCCATGCTGCGCGCCCGCAGCCAGGCCGAGGCCTATGCCCGTGCCTTGCCCGCCGCCGAAGGTCGCCCGCCGTTCGTGGTGGTGGTGGATGTCGGCCACCGCATTGAGCTGTACTCCGAGTTCAGCCGCTCCGGCGCCACCTACACTCCGTTCCCGGATCCGCGCAGCCACCGCATCGCGCTGGCCGACCTGCGCAAGCCCGAGATCCGCGACCGCCTGCGCCGTATCTGGCTCGACCCGCTCGGCCTCGACCCCAGCCGCGAATCCGCCCGCGTCACCCGCGAGATCGCCACCCGCCTGGCCAAGCTCGCCCGCAGCCTGGAGCAGACCGGGCACGATGCCGAAGCCGTCGCCCAGTTCCTGATGCGCTGCCTGTTCACCATGTTTGCCGAGGACGTGAAGCTGCTGCCGCACGACAGCTTCCGCGAACTGCTGACGCGCCATGCCGAGCAACCCGACATCGCCATGCGCATGCTCGCCCAGCTCTGGCGCGACATGGACAGCGGCGGCTTCTCCGCGGTGATCGCCGTCAACGTGCTGCGCTTCAACGGCAAGCTGTTCAAGCAGCCCGACACCCTGCCGCTGGACACCGCCCAACTCATCCTGCTGATCGAGGCCGCTCGCGCTGACTGGAAGCACGTCGAACCGGCCATCTTCGGCACCCTGCTGGAGCGGGCCCTCAGCCCCGGCGAGCGCCACAAACTCGGCGCCCACTACACCCCGCGCGCCTACGTCGAGCGGCTCGTGCTGCCGACCGTGATCGAACCGCTGCGCAAGGAGTGGGGCGAAGCCCAGGCCGCCGCGATGACCCTTGCCGCCGAGGACAAACCCGACGACGCGGTGAAGGAACTGCGGCGCTTCCACCACCGCCTGTGCACCGTGCGCGTGCTCGACCCCGCCTGCGGCAGCGGCAACTTTTTGTACGTCACCCTGGAACACCTCAAGCGACTGGAAGGCGAAGTGCTGCTGGCCCTGGACGAACTCGGCTACCGCCAGACCGGCCTCGCCCTGGACGGCGAACGCGCAGACGCCGCCGCCGGCGAGACCGTCGACCCTCACAACCTGCTCGGCATCGAACTCAACCCCCGCGCCGCCGCCATCGCCGAGGTCGTGCTGTGGATCGGCTACCTGCAATGGCACTTCCGCACCCGCGGCGACGTGCATCCCCCGCAACCGGTGATCCGCGACTTCCGCAACATCGAGAGCCGCGACGCCGTGCTGGCGTATGACAGCGTGGAGTTCGTGCTGGACGTGCACGGCACCCCGGTGACGCGCTGGGATGGCGAGACGATGAAGGTCTCCCCGGTGACCGGCGAGAAGGTGCCCGATGATACCGCCCGCAAGCCGGTGGAGCGTTACGTCAGCCCAAGGAAGGCGACGTGGCCAGAGGCGGATTTCGTGGTGGGGAATCCGCCATTTATTGGCTCGAAACGAATGCGGGACGTACTCGGCGATGGTTACGTCGATGCACTTCAAGAGGCGTGGCCCGAGGTGCCACAGTCCACTGACTTCGTTATGCGCTGGTGGCACTACGCCGCATTGCTCGCACGTAGCGGTGCCATCCGGAAATTTGGCTTTATTACGACCAACAGCCTGCGGCAAGCGTATGTCCGTCGCGCTGTTGAACCGCATCTCGATGGGGAGCCGCCGCTTTCGCTCGTTTTTGCGATTCCGGACCACCCGTGGGTGGATAGCGCCGACGGCGCTGCTGTCCGAATCGCAATGACGGTGGGTGAGGGCGGGCGCAGGAATGGCCGCCTCGTCACTGTCACGGACGAGCGAAACGAGGCAGTGGACGGCAGCGATGACCTTGTCGTGTCTCTCGCTCGCCAGCGCGGGCGGATCAATGCCGACCTCACGGTAGGCGTCGACGTGACACAGGCGCTGCCGCTGATGGCCAACACCGCCCTGTGTTCGGTAGGCATGAAGACGATTGGTTCCGCGTTCCAGATTGACCACGGCAGGGCTATTGAGCTTGGACTCGGAACGGTTGTTGGACTTGATGAACACATCCGTCCGTACATCAATGGCCGCGACCTCTCGCAAGTTCCACGCAACCTTTATGTCATCGACTTCTACGGTCTGGAAATGGAAGACGTGCGAGATCGGTTTCCTGCTGCATACCAATATTTATTGGAACGCGCGAAGCCGGAACGCGACCTCAATCGAAACGCAATCTTCCGCCAAAAATGGTGGGTGATCGGACATCCGCGTCAACAGTTCCGGACGGCAACAAAGGGGCTTTCTCGCTTCATCGCCACCCTGGAAACATCCAAACATCGGTTCTTCAGCTTTCTTTCGGTCGACATGACGCCGGACAGTTCGCTGGTAACTGTTGCGGATCAACGCGGCGAGACTCTTGGGGTGCTGGCAAGCCAAGTGCATGTTGTGTGGTCGCTCGCAACGGGTGGTCGCCTCGGAGTCGGCAATGACCCGCGCTACAACAAGTCGCGTTGCTTTGAGACCTACCCCTTCCCCAACCTCCACGTCGCCGACAAGCTCGGCGGCCCGATCGGCGTCGCCCTCGTCAACGAAAACGGCCGAGCAGGGAAATCGCAGACCTACGGCGAATACCCCTCAGACCGCATCCGTCACCTCGCCGAACAACTCGACGCCCACCGCAAGCGCCAGCAGGAGCAGCATTCCGGCCTGACCCTGACCGGCATGTACAACGTCCTCGAAAAACTGCGCAGCGGCGACGTCCTGACCACCAGAGAACGCACCATCCACGAACAAGGCCTCGTCTCCATCCTGCGCCAACTCCACGACGAACTCGACGAAGCCGTCCTAAGCGCCTACGGCTGGGGCGACCTGCTGCCTCTGCTGCGCACCGCCCACGCCAACGCCACACCCAGTGAGGACCAGGCCCGCGACGACGCCAAACGCGCCTTCGACGAAACCGTCCTCGAACGCCTCGTTGCCCTCAACGCCCAACGCGCCGCCGACGAAGCGCGCGGCCAGATCCGCTGGCTCCGCCCCAAGTTCCAGAGCCCCGACCTCGCCCGCGAGCACGAACCAGAACAGGTCAGCCTTACCGCTGACACCGAACAGCGCGACCGATCCGACGACGATGAAGCCGCCGCCATCACCTTCCCGCCCGGCGTCAAACCCCAGCCGTGGCCGAAAGACGCCATCGAGCAAGTCCGCGCCGTCGCCGATGTCCTCGCCGGCAGCGCGGTACCGCTCTCAACTGATGAGATCGCTGCGAGGTTCACTGCGCGCGGCCCTTGGAAAAGACGTTTGCCGAAGCTACTGGAAATGCTGGTAGCGCTGGGGCGGGCCCAGGAGAGCGATGGGCGGTTTGCAGCCTGACCAGAAAAATAGAAACGGCATGGCACCTATCTCGGTGCTGCGAATATCTCGGGGTCACCGTGAGCCACCTGTTCTAGTTGAATATCGAAGCCAGGCCTCTACCGCCACCCGTATTGGCGAGCGAGGTCACCGGGAAGCCCTGTATATGTGAGATTCCTGAAGGAGTAGGACGTGCTGATAACCATGGTTGAGATCGGGAACTATCGGAAGCTCTTGGCTGCACGCATCGCTTTCGCGCCCGACAAAACAGTGCTCGTTGGCGCCAACAACAGCGGCAAGACCTCTGCGATGACTGCGCTGCATCGCTTCCTGGTCGATACTCGCGGGTTCTCCATCAATGACTTGTCGTTAGCACATTGGCAAGCCCTGAATGCGGAAGGGGAAGCTTGGGAGGCTGCCATAGCTGCGGACCTAGAGCTGCCTCGTCCCGGCATCTTGGACTTCCTTCCCCAGTTGGACGTGTGGCTCCAAGTCAAGAAAGGTGAGATGCACTACGTACAAAAGCTGCTACCAGCGCTAGATTGGAAAACAGCCCCCCTTGGTGTGCGGTTCCGCTTTGAACCCGAAAACGCGGTCAAGTTTCAGCAGGAATACATCGCGGCTCGAAGGAGGGCCGCTGACATCACCGTCGCGGCAGCCCAAGCCGTGGAAGGGAAAGAGCCCCCTCCGCAACTGGAGCTCTGGCCACTCAATCTCATTGATTTCTTGGAGCGGCGCCTTCGGACCTTCTTTAAAGTGAAGGCCTACTTGCTGGACCCTGAGAGAGTCGAAGAACCCAGTGACGGCGTTGCCCGCATGCAGGCTCTCGCCGATGACGCAGAGCCCGTTGAAGGAAACCCCTTGGATGGCCTGATTCAGATCGACGAGATCAGCGCCCAACGAGGCTTTGGGTCCACCAGCGGTCGTACGTCGCGCGAAGAAGTGGGTTCCGATGCACGAAATGCAGGCCGACTCTCGACCCAGCTCCGTTCCTACTACGACAGGCACCTGGACTGGCGTGACACGCCGGAGCTGACCGACATCAAGGCAATGGAAGCACTCGATAAGGCACGCAAGGCCTTCGATGAAAGGTTATCGGTAGCTTTTGACAAGGCGCTGATCGAACTCCAGAAGCTAGGATACCCAGGCATCTCCGACCCGAAGCTGAAGATTGCAACCAAGCTCAAACTACAGGATGGCTTGAGCCACGAGTCCTCCATTCAGTATGAGATACCCGCTGCGGCTGGGGAACACGTGCACCGCTTGCCCGAAGACTCGAATGGATTGGGCTACCAGAACTTGGTCTCCATGGTCTTCAACCTGATGAGCTATCGCGATGCGTGGATGCGCGTAGGCAAAGCCGGAACCGGCCACGATGTAAAACCAATTCCGCCGCTGCACCTAATGTTGGTTGAGGAGCCCGAGGCATATCTCCACGCTCAGGTACAGCAGGTATTCATCAGGCACGCCTATGGGGTGTTACGCAATGACCCAGCTTTGGGGAACTCAACTGATTTAAGTACGCAACTGGTAGTGAGTACCCACTCCAGCCACATCGCGCATGCCTGCGATTTTGCGGCGCTGCGTTACTTCAGACGGCTGCCTCCTACAAAGAATCGCAAAACGCCAGTCGCCTGCGTCATCAACCTCTCATCAGTATTCGGCAAGCCCGATCAAACGGAAAAATTCGTAGCACGCTACCTCAAAGCAACGCACTGTGATTTGTTCTTTGCCGATGCCGCTATATTCATAGAAGGAAGTGCTGAGCGCATTCTCGTACCCCACTTCGTAGAGCAAACTGATGTGTTCGAAGACTTGCGAACGCGCTACATCACGTGGCTTGAAGTGGGTGGCAGCCATGCACATCGGTTTAAGAGCCTGGTGGACACTCTTGGCTTGACTACCTTGATCATCACCGACTTGGACGCCAAGGATCCGGTGACCAACCTGGCCAGGACGCCGGAACTTGGCAAGGGACTGGAAGCACGCAATGAAACGCTGCGGTCCTGGGCACCCAAGCAGACCGATCTTGATACATTAATGAGGCTACAAGAGAAGGACAAAGCCTTCGTACAGCCCAATGGCTACGCTGTCCGGTCCGCGTATCAGACGGCAGAGAAGCTGAAAGTGGGGGCGACTGAGGTTGAGATCCATGCCAACACATTTGAAGACGCTTTGCTCTATAAGAATTTTGAGTTCTTCAAGGGTCGCAAGGCCGACGGCTTGGCCGGCAAGTTCCAGGCCATCGCCGATGCGGCCCAAAACGCCGATCAACTGACAACCTGTGTTGCAAAGGCTATCAAAGACGGGGACAAGGCAGAGTTTTCACTTGAGCTGTTATTCAGTGATGACATCGAGAAGCTTCGTGTACCTGCCTACATTGAGCATGGATTGTTATGGCTGGCTGATCAGCTCAAGCGCAAGGAAGCCGATCTGGCTCCGAAGGCGAACGGCGCATGACCAGCGAGGCCGCAGTATCGAACGATGAGCTCGATCTTCACGTTGACGAGGAGATCAAGCAGCACCTCGATCCAAAGGCTCCGAGAAGCTTCTTTCTTTTCGCGGGAGCTGGCTCAGGCAAGACACGCTCACTTGTTGGCGCCCTCGACTACCTCCGAGAGAAAGCGGGCGCACGCCTGAGAACGCGCGGACAAAAGGTTGCGGTCGTCACTTACACCAAGGCCGCGCGCGACGAGATCATCCGCCGGACGCAATTTGATCCGGTCATTGCCGTTTCTACGATCCACAGTTTCGCCTGGACATTGATTGCAGGATTCAATCACGATATCCGGGAATGGCTTCGCGTATCACTCAATGCGGACATTCTGGAACTTCAAGCCAAAGAGAACAAAGGACGTGCGGGTACGAAGGCATCCGCAGAACGAATCGCTGACATTGCTTCGAAGAGACGGCGATTGACAAGGCTCGATACGACGAAGACGTTCGTTTACAGCCCGGATAGTGACAATCAAGGAAGGGATTCCCTGAATCATGCGGAAGTGCTTCATCTTGCGGGCGACTTTTTAAAGTCAAAGCCCGTGCTTAGGGAAATTCTTCGCGATGGCTATCCCTACATACTGGTTGATGAGAGCCAGGATACAAACCGGCACATCATTGAGGCATTGTTCGTCTTTCAGGCGGCGCACAAGGACGAAGTCGTGGTGGGTCTTTTTGGTGACATGATGCAGCGTATCTACAGCGATGGTCAGCCGGGCTTGGGGGGAAGTCTGCCGTACGACTGGGCCACACCGACCAAACGATTAAACTTCAGGTGCCCGCGGCGGGTAATCGAGCTCATCAATAAGGTCCGCGAGGGCACGGATCAACAGACGCAGATCCCGTGTAGCAGCGCTGCCGAGGGACATGTGCGGATGTTCGTGCTCCCATCAAAGGGGATCGACAAGGCCGCGGCCGAGACAGCGATTTGCAGATATATGGCAGGGCTAACTGCTGACAAGAAATGGCACGATGAAGATTCGGTAAAGGTGCTTATCTTGGAGCATCGCATGGCAGCCCTTCGAATGGGCTTCGATGATCTATTGGCCGCCTTGTATCCAATAAGTCAATTTCGGACCTCACTGCTTGATGGGTCACTGCCCGCGGTCAACTTTTTCTCGAACCTAGTCTTGCCTCTTTGGGACGCAAAGAACGATAAGTTTGTCATCGCGCGGATCATGCGAGCTGTATCGCCCATGCTTAGCCCATCCGCGTTGAAGAATGCTCCGGACCAATTTGAACAGTTAGCCAAGGTACAAGCGGCTGTGGATGCGCTTTTGGAACTGCTCGACGGCAACCCGTCGGTAACGTTTGGCGAAGTTCTTCACAATGTGGAAAAGACTGACCTATTTGTCATTCCTGATGCACTCAAGGTAGCACTTGCCGGTGCTGCCGCTCATGCGGCCGATGCTGAGGACGAACAGGAGCGCACCGAACGAGACAAGGCCATCGCTGACTTCTTGACCATACCATTTGCCCAAGTACGGGCCTATGCCAAGTACGTGGGTGGAAAAGCGCGCTTTGATACGCACCAAGGCGTGAAGGGGCTGGAATTCCCCCGGGTCATGGTTGTCATGGACGATCACGAAGCGCGCGGATTTCTGTTCAAGTACGAAAAGCTTTTCGGTGGCGCCGCTGACGACGGGCAAACTGCTTCAACTCGCCGACTGTTCTACGTCACCTGCAGTCGCGCAGAACGTTCGCTCGCTTTAGTCGCCTACGCTGAGAACCCCGGACGCGTCCGAGATCAGCTCCTCGCAAATGGCTGGTTCAAGCAGGAAGAGATATCGATTGGCGCGCCTTAAGACGGTGCATGTGAGCGCGTGAAGCCCGGTTGATGTTCACACAGTGGACGGCGGCAACGCTCTCTTTGCAGCACCTCTGCTTCGAAAGGTTCTCCACTACTTCAGTAGACGCGCAGCTGGATTGTCTTCCGCTGCGCCTGCCTGAAAATACCCAATCACGCTCGCCACCGACCGGTGCTCAGTCATTGCCATTACCGCCGGCAAGGGCACTCCTTGTTTGCCCGCCTCGGTGACGAAGCCTGACCTCAGACTATGGGGGGTCGTCTCAGAAAACGGAAAATAAAGCACGCTAAGCGTGCGTGGAGGCTGGCACCCAGCGGTACAGCGTCGGAATGGACACGCCGAGGTTCTTGGCCACGTCCTTGGGCGGCACCCCGCTGGCCAGCAGCTTCTTGGCCGACTCGATCTTGCTGTCGGTCATCTTCGGCTTGCGGCCGCCTTTGCGGCCGAGCTGCTTGGCGACTTCCAGCCCGGCGCGGGTGCGCTCGACGGTCAGCTCGCGCTCCATTTCGGCAAGGCTCGCCATGACGTGGAAGAAGAACCGCCCGGATGGTGTGCCGGTGTCGATGGAGTCGGTGAGGCTCCTGAACTGGACACCGTGCTTGTGCAGATCGCCGACCAGATCGACCAGTTGCTTGACCGACCGGCCCAGCCGGTCGAGCTTCCAGACGACCAAAGTATCGCCTTCGCGCAGCATTTCGAGCGTCTTGGCCAAGCCAGGCCGGTCTGCCCGCGTGCCACTCACCTTGTCCTCGAAGACCTTTTTACATCCGGCCTTGCTCAAGGCTTCGCGTTGCAGCTCCAGGTTCTGATCCTGCGTCGAGACGCGCGCATAGCCAATCAACATGGCTTGTCTCGCGCCCGGTCGATGCGTTCCTGCATCGCCTGCATCACTTCTTCGTGGGTGTACGATCTGGCGTTGGCGTCGGTGGCTTGCCGCAGGGCTTCCTCAACCTCGCGCGTCATCCGCTCGTAATCCTCCGGCCACAGCGCTTGCTCCATGCGCAGCGACGCCTGACCCAGCAGGTGCAGCAGGCTGAACAGCCGCATGTCGTTGGTGGCGACGATGCGCTCCCGAATCTGCTCCTGAATAGCTTCGCTAGCCCGATGCGCTTGTGGTGTGGCAGTCCCCTCGTAGTCAGCGGGGAATTCCGCTTCCTCGGCAATCCTTGCCCAGGCGCTGGCCAGCGCCTCGATGGTTGACGTGCTCATTTCCGCCGCTCCTGTGCTCTTTGGCGAATCAACCGGCCAAGGGGCCTCGACGCGAAAACCAGCAGCATCACGCCTATCGGATACCAGGTCGAGAAGACCACCAAGGCATCGAAGGCTGGCCGTCCGGTGTTGGTAGGCAGTACGGCGGTCACAGCCATCAACCCGCCGACCGTCCAGATGATGCGCCACACGTAGGGCATCACGCGGGGCACGTAGCCGTCATCGAAAGCGGTCTGGTAGTAGCGGCGCAGGCCGCGCTCGGCAAGCGCCTGGCGCTGCCGCTCCGACAGCGCATCCGTCCGGCCATACCAGCGCCGGAATGGTGGACAGCGCAGCAGCAAAGGGGTGAAGAGGATCATCACCGCCACGATCGCGACACCCCACGCCATGACGGCGCCGGCATCGGGCCGCTTGGCGTTCTCGATCACGGGCGCGAAGACGCCCGGAGCACCGATCATCCAGAACAGCGCAATGTGCTGATGGAAGGAGAGCTTCATTTGCTCATCCACTTGCGCAGCAGGCGCTTTTTCAGGGAGGCGCGTTCTTGCGGGTTGCGTCCCTTGTGATTGGCGATGCGATCCGCCGTGGCGGCCTGGCGCTTGACGGGCCAGTAGGAGCGGCCATCCTTGCCCATCGACCAGACGCTGCTGGCCTGGTTTTCCAGCAGGGGCAGATGGGCGCTCAGGGCTTCGGGCGACGCGCTGGTCAGCGCCGTGCGCTCACGGGTGCGCCAGCGCTGATGCCAGAGCTTCTTGTCCTCGCGCTCGCTGCCGCAGGTCGTGTGCCCGACGATGGGTGTTTTGCGGCGGCTGCGGCTCATAACGTAGTGGTCTCCAAGAACATTCAGGACTGATCCCAGGCGTCGATGGTCAAGACCTGATCGGCAGGACAGGCGGCTACGCGGTCGGGAACTGGATGGTGTTCAGTCTCATGCCGACCCCATTCGATTGATCGCGTCGCTTGCGGCACGCTGCGACGCAAGGAGGTTTGCGACCTGGTTTAGCAGCCGTGTCCGCTGCATGTCTGTTACCTATCTCCCCGACCGCTCATTGGACCAACTCCAGAGATTGGGCTCTATCGCTCAGCCAATACGAAACCGGCATTGGCTGATGCCACAACCGAGACGAACACAAATGGCTCGGTACCTGTATTTCGCGCCCCGTGCACTTGGCCCGGTCTTGCCACGGCTATCTCACCTTCCCTGAGGGCACGAACAATCCCATTGCCCTGAAAGTAATCAGCCATTCCCGACAAAACAGTCCACGTGTCTTGGCCGTGAGGATGAATGTGAGCCGCAATTTCCTGCCCGGGATGGACATGCCAAACCACGATAATTGAGTCTCGGGTTTCAAGCACAACGGAACGAATAGGCTCGCCTTCGGACGGCTGAACATACTCGGCTACAGAAAATATTCTCGATTCAACAGTCATCGGAGATCCCTCTTTCACAGTGCCCCCAGACAGGCTGGATATGTGTAACGGCTCGCGTTTGAAAACGGGCGTGCTCGCATTCGATGCCGCTTTCGGCTCGAATTAACTGCAACTGACGGCGCGCTGAAGCTCACGCTATTTGCAAACGAGCTTGCAATCGACGGCGGCGGCTCGCATTTCATGGCGGCGTGCTCGAATTAATTGCAAGTGAAATGCCTGGTTCCAAGCTATCCAAAATCAATAGATGCAGTGCCGGCTGCCCGCTAACGCCCCTGAGCGGTCAGACGGGGATTGACCTACGCCGCCTCTCGCACGAGACGGATATCGACTTCTCTGTCAACGTACTTCCATTCCTCTGTTGCACGCAGTTCGGAAAGCAATGCGTTGAACTCAGCCTCATGGGTTGGCGCGAACTCGAACCAATTGAGAAAATCGAACGGTTCATTTTCAGAGAGGTCGCGGCAGTGATGGAGCTTGCGCGCTACTGCAGGCAAGTAGTTGAGCCCGATTTGAATGTGCTTTGACTTTTCGAAAACGCTCCGGCGCTCGTCTTGCGTGAATTCCCACCAAGCTGCGTTTT
Organism: Stenotrophomonas sp. STEN022; assembly: GCF_056760155.1. Lineage (NCBI taxonomy): Bacteria > Pseudomonadati > Pseudomonadota > Gammaproteobacteria > Lysobacterales > Lysobacteraceae > Stenotrophomonas > Stenotrophomonas sp. STEN022. The sequence goes on along the minus strand of NZ_JBRREG010000096.1, from coordinate 5,057 downwards.
TTCGGATCGGTATCAACGCAGCGCAAGTTGCTTCTGGGCGCGCTAGCCCTTGCTGCTTCGCCACAATTTCGTTCTTCTCTTCGCGCATGACATACCGTTCATTGCTTGTTATTCCGCGAAGTACCCAGGGTGCATTGGTTTCGGGCTGCAACTCTGAGGCAGATATTACGTTGAGCCTTTTGGCTTCAGGCAGTGACTTGCCAACTATGGTTTCGGTTCCAACGATCCGCCAAAGACCGCTGTCTCCGCCGACGAATGCAAATAATCGTGTATCCATTTCAACCCCTTCATGTGAGTGTGTTAACTTTTTTACAGCTTCAAAAAACCTATCTGCCCATCCCATGCTTGTGCATCATCGCCTCGCCTCGCTTAGCGTAGTATTGCATTACGCTTACCAGCGCACCCCCCCCAGTTAAATTGTAAATATAGCATCGAATTGGTCTGTGATACGACCGCCAGAAAATAGCCGTTTGTCGCCATTTCCAAAATTAATTGTACCGTATCGGTACACCCAAATGGGTCGCCAGGATGAGACGATATTTTTGTCTCAATAGGGTTGTTTTGCTATTTCCGGCATGCTATCGTCGGAGGATCTAAAGGCTAACGAGACAACTCAAATCTATGGCGCTCTACGGATATGCTCGGGTTTCCAGCAGCGATCAGGATTTCGCTCTGCAGGAACAAGCGCTGCGCGCTGCCGGCTGCGATGTGGTCCGGGCCGAGAAAGTGAGCGGAACCAGCCGGGTCGGGCGTACTGAGCTTCAGACGCTGCTCGATTTCCTGCGGCGGGGCGACACCCTCGTCGTGACGAGGATCGATCGCCTTGCGCGCAGCATCAAGGATCTGCAGGACATCGTGTACACGCTGAAGGAACGCGGTGTCACCCTCAAGGCGACAGAGCAACCCATCGACACACGCAGTGCGGCAGGCAAGGCGTTCCTGGACATGCTGGGCGTTTTCGCCGAATTCGAAACCAACCTCCGGCGTGAGCGTCAGCGTGAAGGCATTGCTGCCGCCAAGGCGCGAGGCGTCTACCGTGGCCGCAAGCCATCGATCGATCCCGCCGAAGTCCAGCGCCTTCGCGTTGAGGAGAAGCTGGGCGCGACGGAGATTGCGCGCCGGCTTGGCGTCGGCCGTGCCTCGGTGTACCGCGCGCTGGCCCAATATGGACGCTCGGCGTAAGACGATTCCAGTCGACTCACTGCTGCAATTGCGGCAGCGGCTTGACCGTTTGCCGCGCAAAAGCCCGGAACGAGCCACCCAGATTGCTGCGATGGCCGGGTTGTACGGTGTCTCCACAACGACCGTCTATCGGGCGCTGCACGTCTTCCAGAAGCCACACGCCGCGCATCGCGCCGACCATGGCAAGCCACGACTGTTGCCCCAAACGGAACTGGAGCGCTACTGCGAACTGATCGCGGCACTGAAGCTGCGCACCACCAACAAGGCCGGGCGCCACCTTTCAACCGGGCGGGCCATCGAGCTCATGGAAGATTATGGCGTAGAGACCGTGCAAGGTTTGGTCAAAGTGCCCAAGGGTCTGTTGCGCCGCCCTACCGTCAATCGCTATCTGTCCTTGTTGCGACTGGATCAACCCCACCTGCTACGCGAGCCGCCGGCCGTGCGCTTCCAGGCTGAGCGTAGCAACGACTGCTGGCAGTTCGACATGTCGCCTTCCGATCTCAAACACATCGATAAACCGGACTGGATTGACCCTGCGAAGGGCGTGCCGACCCTAATGTTGTACAGCGTGGTGGATGATCGTAGCGGTGTCGGTTATCAGGAATACCAGTGTGTGCATGGCGAGGATGCAGAGTCCGCGCTTCGTTTTTTCTTCAACGCAATGACCGCCAAAGCCGACGCCGCTTTCCCGTTTCAGGGGCGACCAAAAATGATCTATCTGGACAACGGGCCGGTGGCCAAGAGCCGGGTGTTTCAGAACGTCATGCTGGCCCTCGACATTAAATGGCAGACGCACATCCCGGCCGGCAAGGATGGAACACGCACGACGGCCCGCTCGAAAGGCAAGGTCGAGCGCCCATTCAGGACAGTGAAAGAGGCGCACGAAACGCTCTACCACTTCCACAAACCAGAGACGGAGAAGCAGGCCAACGAGTGGCTGATGCGCTACCTGCTGCGCTACAACGATCAGGGTCACCGCTCCGAGAAACATTCCCGGCTGGAGGACTGGCTGAGCAACCTGCCGGCGGATGGCTTGCGCGACATGTGTACCTGGCAGCAGTTCTGCCACTTTGCGCGTGAACCGGAACGTCGCAAGGTGGGCATCGATGCGCGCATCGCCATTGGCGGCACTGTCTACGAAGTGGAACCAGACATGGCCGGTGAAACCGTCGTCTTGCTGTGGGGCTTGTTCGATGACGAGATGCATGTCGAGTTCGATGGCGAGAAATTTGGACCCTACCACCCCATATCGGGTCCGATCCCACTCCATCGGTACCGTGCATTCAAACGTGGCAAGGCCGATGAACGCGCCGACCGCATCCGCGCACTTGCCGACCAGCTCGGTCTGCCAATCAGTGCTTTGGCCGGAAGCGATGTGCATTTGACGTCATCGGCGAACGCCATATCGCTACCGCATCAACCATTTGACGCCGAGGCACATGAATATCATTTCGCCAGCATCATCGCCGCCAAGCTGGCGATTGCCGACGAGCTGGCACAACCTCTGGCCAAACTCGCGCCGGCCGATCGCGCTTTCATCGACCAGGTGCTGGCCGAAACGCTGACGCGCAGCATCGTGCTGGCGCGCGTACGGAATTATTTCCGCAACAAAAAATCGGGAGAGGACCATGCGAGTTGAGGTAATGCAGTATTACGGACTGACACAACCATTCAGCCAGGCGGGCTACTATGAAACCGACCATCACAAGCAGCTCATCAAGGATATCAAGGGGGCGATCCTTGAAGGACGGCTGATCGCGGTTTGCGGCGTCGTGGGCAGCGGCAAGACGGTCACCTTGCGCCGCTTGCAGCAGATCCTGAAGGACGAAAATCGCGTGTCCGTCGCCAAATCGCTGTCGGTTGAAAAACACAGCATCAAGCTCGCGACCCTGATCACGGCACTCTTCTACGACTTGGCACAGGACAAGCTGGTGCAAATTCCGAAACAAGGCGAGCGGCGCGAACGCGAATTGCAGGAGCTGGTCAAGAAGGGAAAACGCCCGGTGGCACTGTTCGTCGACGAGGCACACGACCTGAACGGGCACACGCTCATTGGCCTCAAGCGTCTGATGGAAGTCGTGGAAGACGGCGGTGGCCGGCTGTCGGTAATCCTTGCCGGTCATCCCAAACTGCGCAACGACCTGCGGCGGCCGACCATGGAAGAAATCGGCTACCGTACCGATATCTTCACCTTGGACGGCATCGCCGGCAGCCAGCGCGAATATATCCAGTGGTTGCTTGGTGCCAGCACCGCCAATAAAACCGAACCAGAGTCGATCCTGACAGATGAAGCGATCGACATGCTCGCCACCAAGCTGCGCACGCCGCTCCAAGTCCAACTGCACCTGACGTTGGCACTCGAAGCCGGCTACCAGACAGGCGAAAAGCCAGTCACGGCAGCACTGGTGGAATCCGTGCTGTCGCGCCATCTCGACGATTTGGAGCCGACATTGACGCGCCATGGCTATCGACTCAAGGACATGGTGGAGCAGTTCGACGCCAAGGCGGCAGAAATCCGTGCGCTGTTCAGCAATCAGCTTGAACCCAAGCGCACGGCAGAGCTGCGCGATCGAATGTTGGCGGCAGGGCTGCCAATATGAGCCGATCCGTCATTTGCAGTTAGCGTGAGCACACGGCCATGGAATGCGAGCCGGCGCCGATAAATGCAAGCTCAGTTGCAGATAATGTGAGCACGAGTGCTCTTTCATTTGCAGTTATTGTGAGCCGAAAACAGCGTCAAATGCGAGCATGGCCGGTTTCAAACGCGAGCCGTTACAGATATGAGTTCTAACTCGAATTTGAACGGGAGGCTGGTCGTGCGGTCGTGCAGTTGCCGATGAGCGTGTCGGCTGCTGCCTCCTTGCCCACCAGCGAACTCACGTCCGTTGCGGCCATCCAGAAGGTCTTGCCCGAGCGCGGCTCATAGGTCGCGGGATCGAACACGCCAGAGGGGCCGAACATCGGCGGCTTGATTGGTCATGGCTCCATGCCTTTGTCGTTACGGTCTTCATCGTCGGCATCCTGACGCACGGCGGGCAATTGCTGGAGCAACGCCGGCAGCCATTCCTGTACCGTCTCCCACACCACATCGAGGTTGATGTCGAAATAGCCGTGAGCCATGCGATTACGCATATTGCGCATGCTGCGCCACGGCACGTCGGCATGCGCCTGGGTGAACTCGACGTAGCCATCCATCACCTTTGTGGCCGCCTCGCCGATGACGATCAGGCTCATGATGACGGCCTGCTGGGTGCGCTTGTCGGCCAAGAAGTCGTCCTTGGCCATCCCTTCCACGAAGCTGCGCGCATCGGTTGCGGCCTGCTGAATGTGGTCGAGGTAATCGGGCAGGCGGTTCTCGCTCATATCGGTTGCGCCTCCGCGAGCACCTTGGCCCGGAACTTCGGCGGCAGGTCGCCGGGAGTCAGCAGATCGACGTCAACGCCGAGCAGCGATTTCAGTTCTTCTTCCAAATCGCCCAAGTCCAACAACGTGGCACCGGGCAGCGCATCGACCAACAGGTCGAGGTCGCTGCCATCCCGGTCGGTGCCATGCAGCACCGAGCCGAAGACGCGCGGGTTCGCGGCGCGAAAGCGGCCTACCGCTTCACGCACTGCGCTTCGCTTCATGTCAAGCACAACAGACGGTCGCATGGGCATCCTTTCTTATCGAAACTCGTTGAGATGATATGCAATCAAGAATAGAATTTCAAGAACTATTTTCGAGAATCGCAATGCCTTGATTCCCGTGCCGCGCCGGTTGCCTTGGCGGGCTTGTCACAAACCTACGTTTTCAAGAAGAAGGAAACCGCATGCCCCGCCGTTCGATCCTCTCCGCCGCCGAGCGCGAAAGCCTGCTGGCGTTGCCGGACACCAAGG
>NZ_JBRREG010000095.1:0-17789 GCF_056760155.1 Stenotrophomonas sp. STEN022 | reverse complement strand
CCCCCCCCCCCCCCCCCCCCCCCCCCCCCCCCCCCCCCCCCCCCCCCCCCCCCCCCCCCCCCCCCCCCCCCACTACAGGTGAATCGCTTGGATCAAAGCGCGTCGAGGTCACCCAGGGCGCGGATCAGGCGGCGGGCGCGCTTGTCGGGCTTGTGCTCCGGGGCCTGGTAGCCGGTGCGTTCGGCGGCGCGACGCAGGTGCAGTTCGTGACGCGCCTGTTTCGAGGCCGCCGACTCTTCGTACATGGCCTGCGCTACCGGCGCCGAACCGCGTTTGTCACTCAGGCCGCGTACCGCGATCTCGAAGATCTCATCGCCGCGCTGCACCCGCAGCGCATCGCCCAGGCGAATCGCGCGGGACGACTTTGGGCGTTGCCCTTCCACATCCACCTTGCCGGTCTCCACTGCCTGTTTGGCCAGGCTGCGGGTCTTGAAGAAACGTGCAGCCCACAGCCACACATCAAGACGAATGCTTGCTACCACTACGACTTCACCACTCATCGCGTTGCCATGACTCCTGTGCAAGCCACCTACCGTTGATACCTGACGCCGGCACCCTCACCTGCAAGATGCTAGTGTGCCTGCCCCGATCCCGACAACGTTGTCCATGTCGAAACCCAAGCAAAGCCGCTCGCTGACCGAAGGCCCGATCGGCACCAGCCTGCTCATGTTCGCGCTCCCGATTCTGGCTGGCAACATCGCACAGTCGCTGAACGGGTCGGTCAATGCCATCTGGGTCGGCAAGTTCCTCGGCGAGGCGGCGCTGACCGCGACCGCCAACGCCAACAACATCATGTTCTTCCTGATCGGCTCGGTGTTCGGTATCGGCATGGCCGCGACCATCCTGATCGGCCAGTCCATCGGCGCCAAGGACCTACCGCAGGCACGGCGGGTGATGGGCACCAGCGCCACCTTCTTCATCAGCCTGTCTGCGGTTATCGCGGTACTGGGCTGGTTCCTGTCACACCGCCTGCTGGTGGCGATGGGCACGCCAGCTGAATCGCTGCCGATGGCCGATGCCTACCTGAAGGTGATCTTCCTGGCGATGCCGCTGCTGTACGCGTTCGCCTTCATTACCGCCGCCCTGCGCGGTGCCGGCGATGCGCGCACGCCGTTCCGCTTCCTGCTGTTGGCGGTGTTGATGGATATCGCCTTCAACCCGTTGCTGATCTTCGGCGTGGGTCCGTTCCCGGAACTCGGCATTGCCGGCGCAGCGTGGGCCACCTTCTTCTCGCAGGGCCTGGCGCTGGCCGGCTTGATGCTCTACCTGCGCAACAAGCGGCACATGCTGTGGCTGGGACGCAAGGATATCGGTCTGCTGAAGATCGACACGGTCATTCTCAAGGCGCTGGTGGTCAAGGGCGTGCCGATGGGCCTGCAGATGATCCTGATCTCGCTGGCGATGATCATGATGATCAGCATGGTCAATGGCTACGGGGTGGAAACCGCCTCTGCCTATGGCGCGGCGATGCAGTTGTGGACCTATGTGCAGATGCCGGCCATGGCGATCGGTGCAGCCTGTTCGACGATGGCCGCGCAGAATGTGGGCGCCGGCCTTTGGCCACGCGTGGAAGCCACGGCGCGTACCGGTGTGCTGTTCAACTTCCTGCTGACTGGCGCCTTGATCGCACCGATCATCCTGTTCGATCGCAGCACCCTGGCGCTGTTCCTGCCCGCTGCCAGCGAGGCGCTGGAGATCGGCCGCCACCTGAACCACATCGCGGTGTGGTCGTTCCTGTTCTTCGGCGTCAATTTCGTGCTGTCCGGCGTGGTCCGTTCCACCGGCGCGGTGCTGCCACCGCTGTTGATCCTGGCAATCGGCATGTGGGGCATCCGCGTGCCGTTCGCGTTGTGGCTGCAGCCACGCTTTGGTGCCGATGCGATCTGGTGGAGCTTCCCGATCAGCGCGTTGTGCTCGATGCTGATGATCATGGCCTATTACCGCTGGGGCAATTGGCGCAGCGCCAGCATCCTCGACAAGCCGGCGCAGGCCACCCCGGCGGAAGTGCCGGCGACGCCGCCGTCGCCTGTGGCGGATCCGGATGCGGAATTGGAACGCTAGGCGCCGTTGTGGGAGCGGCGTCAGCCGCGAAGCTGGCATTGCTGGAAAGGCCTAGAAGCTCAACCCCTCCCCAACCCTCCCCTACGCCTTCGGCGCAAGGGAGGGAGCTGAAACACGGCTGATCAATAACTGCCGTCGAAGGCGAAGATCGGTTTGCGCTGCTGCCACAGGCCCTTGGTGAAGTCCGGGAACTCCAGGGTCTGGAAGCTGTTGGCAATCGACTGTTCCGACAACGGGGTGATCGCACTCCAGGTCACGGCATCGTAGATGTCGATCGGCATCGGTGCCTTGGCCTTCAATGCCTCGACGAAGGCGTGGATGACGAACCAGTCCATGCCGCCGTGACCAGCGCTTGCGGCAGTATCGGCATGCTGCTTCCACAGCGGGTGCTCGTACTGGTCCTGGTAGGTCTTGAACTCTTCCCACTGGTGCGGCGGGCTGCGGCCTTCGATGTGGATGCCGTGGTTGACGTCCATCCACAGGCCCTTGGTGCCCTGCACGCGGAAGCCCATCGAATACGGGCGCGGCAGGGAGGTGTCGTGCTGCAGCAGGATGGTCTCGCCGTTCTCGCAGGCCAGCGTGGTGGTGACGATGTCGCCGAGCTTGAACTTGACCTTGGTGCTCGGGTGCGTAGTGCCACCGCTCTTGGCAACGGTGTACTCGTGCAGGCCGCGCGCCTTGCTGGCAAAGGCATTGATATGGGTGAAACGGTTGCCGCGGTTGATGCCGGTATACATCGCGCAGGGGCCGATGCCGTGGCTGGGATACAGCTCGCCATTACGCTCGACCGAATGCTCGGTACGCCAACGCGCTTCCGACCAGCCCTTGGCACCGAACTCCACGCCGCTGTCATAGGGCTGCGACGGATCACCCGAGTTGAACTTCACTCCACGCAAGTCGTGCTGATAGCCACCCTGCAGGTGCACCAATTCGCCGAACAGACCCTGGCGCACCATCTGCAGCGCGGCCATCACGTCACGGCGGTAGCAGACGTTCTCCAGCAGCATGTACGGCGTGCCGGTGCTGAGCTGGGTATTGAGCACATCCCAATGGTCCTGCAGGGTGATGCCGGCGACCACTTCGCAGCCCACCGCGACCTTGGCCTGCATCGCCGCGATCGCCATCGGTGCATGCAGCTCCCATGGGGTGGCGATGATCACGCCATCCAGGCCGCGCTGCTCCAGCAGGCGCTTCCAGGCGTTCTGGTCTCGATCTGCGCCGTAAGCCTGTGGTGCCGACTTGCCGGCCTTGGCCACCATGTCCATGGCGCGGCCGAGCATGATCGGCTCGATGTCGCACAGGGCAACCACTTCGACGTCGTCGCGGCGTACCAGTTCCTTCAGCAGTACCTGGCCACGCATACCGGTGCCGATCACGCCCAGGCGCACCTTGCGGCCACGTGCCCAGGCCGGCGTCTCCGGCAGCAGGCTGGTGGCGGCCAGGGCCGCGCTGGCCATGATGAATTCCCTACGCTTCATTGTGTTTCCTCTTTCAGGGGTCGTGCCGGTCATGGCAGGCGTGCCACGACCGTGCTGACGGTGTCACTGTCTTCCCCCTCATGCAATGCATGAGGGGGAAGCGCTGCTGCAGTGGATCAGAACTTGTAGGTCGCGGTCACGCTGTAGATGCGACCAAAGTTGTTGGCATAGCCGGAGAAGTTCATCCAGTCGTTCGGGTCGTAGAACGGCAGGCGGTTGAACAGGTTCTTGACGGTCACACCGACACTTAGCTTCTCGATCGGACGCCAGTTCACGCTCAGGTTGGCCGTCCACCATGCCGGTGCGCCACCGCAATGGCCCGGGGCCAGGTCGAGGTAGCTGCCGGTGCAGGTCTGGGCGTTGTTGTCCTGCGCATCGATGCGGTCATAGGCCCACTTGGTACCGCCGACATAGTTCACGTAGAAGCCGGTATCCCAGTTGCCATACGTCCAGTTGGTGTTGAACGTGGCGCGCACCTTCGGGTTGTTGTAGTAGCCAACCACGTTGCCGTAGTACCAGCCGTCACCGTTGTCGGAGTTGTACATGTTGCGGTTGGCAATCGTCGCGGCCACACCGATGTTCAGGCGGCCCCATTCACCCAGGTCGAAGCGGCTGCGCAGATCGACGTCGAAGCCGTCGATCAGGGTGCGGCCACGGTTGCTGTACTGGCCGATCACGCTGGCCACGTTGCCGATGCTATAGCCCGGCAAGGTGCCCGGACAGGTCACGCCACTGGCAGGGTCGCTGCACATGGCGGCCAGCGCAGCGAGGTTGGACTTGTCGGACTCGGTGATCGGGAAGCGGGTCATCGAATCGATGTCTTCTTCCTTGCTGTAGTCCGGTGCAACGATTTCATCGCGGCGGTATACGAACCAGTAGTCGGCCGACACCGACAGCCAATCGGTCGGCTCCAGCACGACACCCAGCGTGGCGATCTTTGCCTTCTCCGGCTTCAAGTCCTGGTTGGGCTGGGTCATGCGCGCCACGTTCCGGCTGCAATCGCTGTTCCACAGGCTGTTGCCCAGGTCCTTGTCGACGACGCGGTTGGACTGCCGCAGCAGGCCGGCGATCGCATTGGTTTCGGCGCAACGGACTTCATCACGGTAGCCGCCAATCTGCGCATACACGCCACCGCTACCCGCTTCAGCCAGGCTCGGTGCGCGGAAGCCTTCCGAATAGGTACCGCGCAGCATCAGCTGCGGCAGGGCCTGGTACTTCAGGCCGATCTTCGGCGCGGCATTGGCGCTGAAGCCCGGGTACTTGTCCAGGCGCAATGCCAGGTCCATTTCGAGCTTCTCGGTGAGCGGCACCACGGCTTCGGAGAACAGTGCGTAGGTGTTGCGCTTGCCGTCGAACCAGGAGCCGCCCTGCTGGGTGATCAGGCCGTTGGCGGCATCCGGGTTGCCCGGCGTGTAGAAGGTTTCGCGGGTGGCATTGAAGCCGAAGGCCGCACGCACTTCGCCGGCCGGCATGTTGAACAGCGGGCCTTCGATCTTGCCGTCGAGGGTGTGCAGGCGCGTCCACGACTCGATGTCGAAGGTCGGGAAGGCCTCGCGGATCAGCGCCGCGTTGGCTTCACTGATCTCACCGAACTTATAGGCCGGATGATCGGAAATGATGACGCGGCCGGTGCCCGGATCGATGGTGTAAGGACCGAAGGCTTTTTCAAATCCCTTCAGGTTGACGTTGGTTGTCTGGTAGGTGACCGAGTGCGAGCCTGCGGTAGCAAACGCAGTTTCCCAATTCCAGTCGCCAGCAGCACCACGCAGACCTGCCACCACACGGTAGCTGTCGTCGGTATTGCGCTGACCGAAGTGGCCACCGCCGACGTCCTGCAGCAGGTAACCCAAACCGACCACACCGCCATTCATCGCCTTCAGCTCCGGGCTGGCGTGGTTGTATTCGTTGTTCGGGCCTAGCCACGGGGTCAGGAACTGGTTGACCGTATTGCCGGTGTTGCGCGAGAACCAGCTCTGCGGATTGCCGGTGGTGGTGCCGTAAGCACGCGGCGTACCGCCATTGGCGTGCAGGTCGATGTCGGTATAGGTGACTTCGGCGAATGCCTCGGTGCTGTCATTGAGCTGGTAATGACCATTGACGTAGGCAGTGACGCGCTTGGAATCCGCGCCGCCGTTGATCTGCCGGTTCATCCAGGTCTGCCAGATGCAGCGCGTGCCACTGCTGACCTGCAGCACGTTGTTGCAGCCCGGTGCAGCCTCGTCCTTGCGCACGCCGGTGACCGGATCGATGGCGTAGTAATAGCCGGGGTTGAACACGCCCGGCGCACTGCCGGTGTCCAGCCGCAGGTTCTTGATGTAGTCCGGATTGTTGACGTAGAACTGGCCCGGGTGCTTCAGGTACCACTCGCTGTCCGGAATACCGTCGCGCTCATACAGGTTGACGCTGGCATAGACGTTGTAGCCATCCTCGGCCATGTCGCCGAAACCGCCAGTGACGCTGGCCTGCTTTTCACCGAAGGAATCAAAGCGCGAGGCGGTGTCCCAAGTGCCACTGACTTCCAGGCCCTGGTAGCTGCTCTTGGTGATGACGTTGATGACGCCGGCCACCGCATCGGTGCCGTACACGGCCGAGGCGCCATCGGTCAGCACTTCCATGCGCTCGATGACGGCGGCAGGAATGGCATCGATGTTGACGAACTGGGTCTGGAAGCCAGCCGGTGCGCCGTAGTACGACAGGCGGCGGCCATTCAACAGCACCAGCGTGCCTTGAGCGCCCAGGCCGCGCAGGTTGGCCTGCGACGCGCCGTCGGAGCCGGTGAACAGGGACTTGGAATCAACCTGGCCCGGTCGTGCCGCAGGCAGATTGTCGAGCACCTGCAACAGCGTGCGTGCCCCCATGTTTTCAATGTCCTGCTTGCTGATCACCTGCACCGGCGATGCGGTTTCCACATCGGTGCGGCGGATGTTGGAACCGGTGACCTCGATGCGGGACAGCTCAGTGGTCTTGTCCTTTTCCTTCTCGGCCTTGTCCTGCGCGAACGCGGGTGCGGCGATGGCGAACAACACGCTGGCGACAGCCAACGATAACGGGGCTTGCAAACAGCGTTTGGCACTGCGATTGGCTGGCAACATCGGGGTTCTCTCCTGGCAAGGGCACGCAAAAAACAGCAGATGGCGGGCAAAGCGATCCCATGCCACGGTTCTTGGACCGTAGCCGGGGTAATCCGGTGGAAGGAGCGGTGTTACGGGTGGGTCATGGGGCGAGGATGTCGGCGGAATCGCCCTCCTCGCCTATCAGTACGGCATTGGCCCAGTTGGCACAGACCTGGGACGGTTGGCTACCCTGCGCGCCCAAGGTGCGCAGGCTCAGTCTGGACAGACCGCGGATATCGAGCTCGGGCTTGACCACACCCGGGGCTTTGACGAAGCCGCTGTCATAGAGCAGGCGGTCATCGCCCCAGACCTGGAACTGCAGACCACCGGCCTGACGGCATTGATCGTCGACGCCGAGGTCGGCGCGCAGCGTTTTCCACTGCCCCTTCAAGTTCATGTCGATGCGGCTTTGCGCACCGACGCCGAGACCGCGGCGGAACTGCAGGCCGTTCATGCGCATCGGCACGGCCGCAGCGAACGAACGATCGGCATGCACCTGGGTGGCCAATACGGCCGGCAGCGGCAGCTGGGAGAGGTATTGCTGCCGCGCCGGCCGCTCGGCCGCTTGCTGCTCAAGGATATGGAAGGTGGACAGTGCAATCGGGCCAACATCGCGCGGCTGCAGTGCATCCACCGCACGCGCGGTGCTGCCCTGCGCTGCGGTCACCATCGGATCGGCGCCACTTGCGCCGTCACCGTCGGGGTTCTGCACGCTGAGCACGCGGAAGCGCAGCAGGCGGCCGGCATGGGCAGGGAAGTCGATGCGTTGCAGTTCCTGCTTCAGCTGCAGGTGACCGCTGGCAATCGGCTTGCCCCACTCACCATTGCTGTCGGCCATGTAGATTTCGTAATCACGCACTTGGCCGTGCTTCCAGTGCTGGTCATTGCGCGGCGCCAGCTCGATGCCGTCGATCAACTTGCGCTCGCCAAAGCCCACAACCCACTCATGGGCGCCGGTGCGGATGGCCTGGTTGCGCACGCTGCGGAACCACGTTGCCGGATCGTCGTCGAAGGCATTTTCCAGCGGATGGCCGGGTTCTTCGGCCGGACGGTTGACCACCAGCAGGCTGTCGGACGGCAGCGCGCGGCCCAGCTCCGGTGCGTTCGGGAAAGCGTCGTCAGCCAGTGCGGCGGCGACCGGGAAATCCAGCTGCAGTTTCAACGGCGCACGGATGTCCTGCGTCGCGGTACGCACATGCAAGGTACCCTTGCGCTCCTTGCCATCGAAGTACCAGCCTTCGCTGGCTGTCTGCAATGCAGCGGCATCAGCAAGCTTGGGCAGCGCGCGGCCACCCAGTTGCACTGCAGTCGGTGCAGTGCGATTCAACACGCGCAGGCCATAGCGACGCTGCGCCAACTGACCTTGATACTCACCCTGCACCGGTGCGATCTCGACCTGCACCGGGCCACTGCCCTGCGCTGGTGCCTGCACGCGGATCTGCTGCGTGCTGGACTCGCCCTTCTGGTAGCGGCGGGTACTGCCATCGTCTTCGTACAAGGTGTAGCTGGATTCGCCCTGCGGGTACAGATCGAAGGTCACTTCATCCAACGGCTTCTCGCCGTCGAACAGCATCTCCGGATACATCGGCAGGATCGCACCGGCACGCACGAATACCGGCAGCGTCGCCAGCTCGACCGGACGGTCGAGCTGCTTGCCTGCAGCACCGGCCTGCAGATGGCGGCCATCCCAATAGTCGTACCATCCACCGGCCGGCAGATGGATGTCGCGGCGCCAGCCACGGCTCGCGGCTTGGCTGCGATATACCGGCGCAACCAGCAGATCACGGCCGAGCAGGAACTGATACTTGTAGGTTTCGTCCTGCGCGTGCGGGTCCTGCGGGTTGTCCCACATCAGCCCGCGCACCGGCGGTGCACCGCTCTGTGCGGCATCGTGCACCAGCCCGTACATATACGGGGTCAGGCGCATTTTCAGCTTGAGGTAGTCGCGGTTGATCGAACGGTAGGGCTCGTCGAACGCCCAGGGATGCTTGCGCGCATTCGACGACCAGCCGGACATGCCCATCAGCACCGGAGTGAAGGTCTTCCACTGCAGGTCGCGGGTGAAGGTCTCGGCGCTGCCGCCGAAGATCGCATCGACGTCGCCGCTGGCATAGGCCATGCCCGACAGGCCCGAACCCACCAGGGTCGGCACGTGCCAGCGGATATAGTCCCAGCTGCTGCTCTGGTCACCGGTCCATGCGACCGCATAACGCTGGATGCCGGCCCAGCCCATCACCGTCCACAGGAAGGGGCGCGAGTCGGAATTATTGAGAATGCCATCGAAAGCCTGGCGGTTGGCATCCATCGCGAACTGATAGCCCTGCCCGGTCCAGGCCACGTCCAGCTTCTGCACGCGGCTGCCGGCCTTGCCGACTTCCCAGGCGATTTTGTCGACGCCGTTCTCGGTCCACAGGCCGGTCTTGAAGCCGTACTTGGCCAGGCCCTGCACGGTTTCCGGCAACTGCTTGTAACCGCAGCCGTAGCCATCGTTGGGCAGGATCCAACCGCCCGGCATATCGTTCTCGCGGTACTTGGCGGCGACGCTGTTGACCACATCGATGGTGGTGCCGGTGGGGCCATCGCTCCAGCCTTCGGGCACGCTGCCGGGCTTCTTGATGTTGTCGCCGTCGTTGTAGCAATCGGCATCGCCATAGGACAGCGCCCAGCGCGCGACCATGTTCGGCCGGCCGGTCAGCTGGGTGTAGCGTTCCAGCAGCCGCTGCAGATCGTTACCGACGAAGTAATAGGCATCAAAGCGGTCTTCGCGGTGCAGCAGCGTGGCCTGGTCCGGCTGGCGCAGGTCATAGCTGCCGTCGCTCCAGGTATTGCGCAACATGCCCCAGCCACGTGAGCTGAGCAGCATCGGCGCCGGGCTCGGGCGGTCGCCCTCCTCCCAGCCACCGGAATAGGAAACTTCAAGCTCGCGGCCCTTGAACTGGAAACGGCCGTTCTGCTGGCCGCCACCGTAGAAGGCTTCATCGGCCTGCGAGGACAGCACCTGCACGCTCTGCTCGGCGGACAGGTCCAGCGGCTGCTGCTCCTGCCATAGCGACACCGGCTTGCCGCCGTCCAGACGCTCCAGGCGCAGCTGCAGGGGCTGCCGCTGCACATGCAGGACCAGCGCCGGGGTACGTACGCGGATTTCCTGCGCGTCCTCCTCCAGCTGGGCCTGCACCTGCTGCACGGGCTGCGGCAGCACGATGGGCGCGGCCTTGTCGCCGGCGCCGGTCAGTTTGCCGTTGCGGCCGGCCTGCACATGCACGATGTCGTTGGCCAGCACCTCGATGCGCAGCGTGCTGCCGTTGTCACTGCGTACGTCCCAGGCACGCACGCCGTCCCGCCCATCACTGGCGGTGACGGAGCGCAGATTGCCAATGGGCTCGGCCTGTGCGGTCACTGCCGGCAACAACAAGGCCGAAAGCAGCGCCAGCAACAGCGGCGATTGACGAACGCAGTGTTCCACCTTGCCTCCAACCCGTTCAACGGGCGTTTCGAAACCGAGTGCGCCGACTCTAGGGCAGGAAATCGAAAGATGTCAACAAAATGAAAGCAAAAGATAAGAAGGATTTCTTACAAACGAAAGATGGTGCGGAGCAGCAACTTTCACATCACTTAGCTTAGCGCATTCATTGCTGCGAAAGGGTTTCCCGGGAAACCTTTCGCTTCGGACGATTCTCAAGCGGATAAAGTCGAATTAAATTATTTCTTTCGTTTTGCTTTCGGTATTTGACATTTCGAAAGAAAAGAAAGATGGTGCGCTGGCCAATCAGGAATCACACATGGATGCCACCCTGCTTCACGATCTGACCGCCTGGCAGCGCCTGGGCGGAGCCGATACCGCTACCGAAATCGCCCAGCAGCCCGCGCTGTGGGAAACCCTTGCCCTCGACCTGCAACAGGCCAGCGCGCGCCTGCAGGATTTCCTTGGGCAGCGCCTGTCCGATCCACGCCAACGGGTGATCTTCACCGGCGCCGGCAGCTCCGGCTTCATCGCCGAAATGGTGGCCGACACCATCAACGCGCAGTGGCCGGCCGAAGTGCGCGCCGTGCACACCACCAGCCTGCTCACCCACCCGGCGCTGTACCTGCAGCGCGACCGCCCGACCCTGCTGGTGTCGCTCGGCCGCAGCGGTTCCAGCCCGGAAAGCGTGGCCGCCGTTGATCGCGTCCGCGCTGATGTCGACGATGCCCGCTTCCTCGACATCACCTGCAATGCCGACGGCGAACTGGCCCGCCGTGGCGCCGGGCGCGAGGACACCTGCACGCTACTGATGCCGGCCGCCAGCTGTGACCGCGCCTTCGCCATGACCAGCAGCCTGAGCTGCATGCTCCTGACCGCACTGACCGTGTTCGACAGCGCGCCGTTGGCCGAACGTGTACAGCGCATCCAGCAGGTTGCCGCACTCGCGCGCCAGGGCTTGGCCAACTGGGATGCAGCGGTAGCTGCACTCGCGGCGCAGCCGTACAACCGGGTGATCTACCTGGCCAGCGGTCCGCTGGAAGCGCTGGCCCGCGAGGCCGCGCTGAAGGTGCTGGAGCTTACTGCCGGCCGCGTGCTGGCACTGGCCAATACCCCTCTGGGTTTCCGCCACGGCCCCAAGTCCACGCTCAATGATGAAACTCTGGTCGTCGTGCTGCGCAGCGCCGAGCCGCTGTCGCGTCGCTACGAGCAGGATCTGCTGGAAGAGCTGCGCGGTGATGGCGTTGCCGGCAAGGTGCTGTCGATCGGCCCGCATTCGGACCTGGGCATCCACGACGATTACACCTTGCCTGTGCCTGCCCTGCCCGACAGCTGGCTGGCACCGGTATGGCTGCCGTTCGCGCAGTTGTATGCACTGCAGCGCTCGGCCGCACTCGGCCTGACGCCGGACAATCCGTTCCCGGACGGCACCGTCAACCGCGTGGTCAAGGGCGTCACCATCCACCATGGCTGATACCCGCGCCCCGGCCTGTTACGGCATCGACATTGGCGGTACCAAGATTGAACTGGTGGCCTGCGATGCCGCCCTGCAGGTCGCGTGGCGCAAACGCATCGCGACCCCGCAGGGCGACTACAACGGCTTCCTGCAGGCAGTGGAAACGCTGGTTGCAGATGCCGATGCCGAACTCGGCCAACGCGCCGAAGCAATCGGCATTGCCCTGCCCGGCGTGCGCGAGCGTCGCAGTGGCCGCCAGCTCAGTGCCAACGTACCGGCACTGACCGGCCAATGCGTCAGCGCCGACCTGCAGGCGCGCCTGCAACGACCGCTGCATTTCGGCAACGACCTGCAGTGCTTTGCTTTGTCGGAAGCACACGGCGGCGCAGCTGACGGCTATGCCAGCATGTTCGGCGCCATCCTCGGCACCGGCGCCGGCGGCGGTTACTGCCTGCACGGCAAGCTGGTCGGTGGCTTCAACGGACTGGCCGGCGAATGGGGCCACTGGAGCGTGCCGGCCAACCTGCTGCAACGGCATGGTTTGCCGCTGCTGGATTGTGGCTGCGGCCTGCGCGGCTGCGTGGAGCGCTATGTCTCCGGCAGCGGCGTGGCCATGATCGAACAGCATCTTGGCGGCAATGCGGCCAACGCCAGTGAAGTCATCGCCCAGGCCGAAGCCGGCGATATCCGCGCCATGCAGGCGCTGGACATCCATCGCGACCTGCTCGGCCACAGTTTCGCCGCGCTGATTCTCGCACTGGACCCGCACGTCATCGTGCTCGGCGGTGGCCTGTCGCAGTACGCGCCGCTCTACCAGCAGCTGCCTGCGGCCATCGCCGCACATCTGTTCAACGGCGTGGAAGTGCCGCCCATCGTGCCACCGCGCTTCGGCGATGCCGGCGGTGCCCGTGGCGCCGCCCTGCTCGCCTGCCAACCCGCTTACCTGATTCCCGGAGCTTGACCATGTCACCGCTGCAATCCCTGCTTGCCTCTCATCGCCAAGGCCACAATGTCGGCCTGTACAGCGTCTGCTGCAGCAACGAACAGGTGTTGCGCGCTGCAATGCATGTGGCCGCGCAGCACGGCACCGTGCTGTTGATCGAAGCCACCTCCAACCAGGTCGACCAGTTCGGCGGTTACACCGGCATGACCCCGCCGCAGTACCGCGCCTATGTGGAAGCACTGGCCGATGAAGAAGGATTCCCGCGGGCGCAGCTGATTCTGGGCGGCGATCACCTCGGTCCCAACGCCTGGCAGAAGCAGCCGGCCGCCGAAGCGATGGCCAATGCGCGCGTGCTGATCGAAGCCTATGTCGCCGCCGGTTTCCACAAGATCCATCTGGACTGCAGCATGTCCTGCGCCGACGACCCGACCCCATTGCCCGATGCTACCGTCGCCGCACGCTCAGCCGAGCTGGCGGTCATCGCCGAAGCCACTGCCAAGGCCAATGGCTTGCCGCCGCCGGTCTACGTGATCGGTACCGAAGTACCGATCCCCGGTGGCGAAGCCTCGCTGGCAGGCGGCCTTGCGGTCACCACGCCGGCCGCTGCCGCGCAGACCCTGGCCATTCACCAGCAGGCCTTCGACACACCGGAACTGCGCGATGCCTGGCAGCGCGTGATTGCAATGGTGGTGCAGCCGGGCGTGGACTTCGACCACAGCAGTGTGCACGAATACGATGCCGCCGCTGCCAGCGAGCTGGCGGACTTCCTCGAACAGCAGCCGCGCATCGTGTTTGAAGCGCACTCCACTGACTATCAGCGCGAATCCGGCCTGCATGCGCTGGTGCGCGATCACTTCGCCATCCTCAAGGTCGGCCCGGCCGCAACGTTTGCCTACCGCGAAGCGCTGTTCGCACTCGCCGCGATCGAAGCCGAACTGCTGCCCGCCGCGCAGTGCTCCAGGCTGCCGCAGGTGCTGGAACAGGTGATGCTGGCCAAGCCGAAGAACTGGCAGGCGCACTACCACGGCGACGAAGCCGCGCTGCGCCTGCTGCGCTCCTACGCTTTCAGCGACCGTTGCCGCTATTACTGGGGCGAGCCGGAGCTGCTGCAGGCGGTGCAGACCCTATTTGCCAACCTGGAACAGCACACCCCGCCGCTGGTACTGCTCAGCCAATACCTGCCGGGCCAGTACGTGGCCGTGCGCGAGGGCCAGTTGGCCGCCACGCCAGCCGCTCTGGTGCAGCATCGCGTCGGCCAGTGCCTGGGCGAATACGCGCGCGCCTGCAGCGCCAATCAGGCAGGTACGCGCAAGCAAAGCGAAAGTTTGCGCACCCAAAACCTTGCGAACGGTTAATCTCCGCTTTCAAACGCACACGAGAGCTGACCATGCGCAATACCCGTCCCCGCCGACAGCAGATCCTGCAACGCCTGATCGACCAGGGCTCGGTGCAGGTTGCCGAACTGGTTGACCAGTTCGGCGTGTCGGCGGTGACCATCCGTACCGACCTGGGCCACTTCGAGGCCCAGGGCCTGGCCACGCGCACCCACGGTGGCGCGACGTTGGTGCGCATGCCGCCGCAGGAACAGGACATCCACGAGAAAGATGCGCTGAACCTGTCACTGAAGGAATCCATCGGCATGCGCGCCGCGCAGCTGGTGCAACCCGGCGACAACATCATCATCGACTCCGGCTCCACCACCATGACCCTGGCCCGGCATCTGCGCGATCATCGCGATGTCACGGTGATGACCAATGGTCTGAACATTGCCTGGGAACTGGCCAACGCACCGGCCGTCAACGTACTGCTGACCGGTGGCCTGCTGCGCAAACAGTCGCTGTCGCTGCAGGGCAGCCAGGCCGAGGCCAGCCTTACCTCCTACAGCTTCGACACCTTGTTCCTCGGCGTGGACGGCCTGGACCTGCAGTTCGGCCTGACCACCCATGACGAGGCCGAAGCCCGCCTCAATCACCGCATGGTCGAGCGCGCCCGCCGCATCGTGGTGCTCACCGACGCTTCGAAGTTTGGTCGGGTCAGCTTGCACCGCATCGCCCGCCTCGACCAGATCCACGCCATCATCACCGATACCGGCATCGACGATGCCACCCGCGAGGGACTGCAGCGCCAGGGCATCGAAGTGATCACCGCCGAGCCACCGCTATGACCGCTACCCGCAGCCTGTACGGCCGCATCCTCACTCCGTTGGGCTGGCGCCGCGGCCACGTCCACTTCGACCAGCAGCTGCGCACGCTGGAAGTGGAAGACCATGCGGGCGATGGCGGCGATCTGCCGATCATCCTGCCCGGCTTCATCGACCTGCATGTGCATGGCGCGGCGGGCGTGGACCTGATGCAGGGCGGCGATGTCGCCCGCCGCATCGCCCACACCCATGCCCGCTACGGCACCACCACCCTGCTCGGCACCACCATGACCGCCGAGTACGCCGAGATCGAGAACGCCCTGCGCGGGGTTGCCCAGGTGATGGCCACACCGGATGCGGATGCCGCGCAGATCATCGGCGTGCATCTGGAAGGCCCCTTCATCAGCCCGCAGCGTCTGGGCGCACAGCCACCGCGGACGCTGGAGGCAACGCTGGAATCCGTGCAACACCTGCATGCCTTGGCGCCGATCAAGGTGCTGACGATTGCGCCGGAAATCGGCCAGCACACCGCCTTGATTCCAGCGCTGGCAGCAATGGGCATCCGCGTACAGATCGGCCATAGCGCCGGCACGTACGAGGATGCGGTCGCTGCTTTGCAGGCCGGCGCGGTCGGCTTCACCCATCTGTTCAACGGCATGACCGGCGTTGATCACTACAAGCCGGGTATCGCCGCTGCTGCATTGGCGCATGCCGAATACGCCGAACTGATTCCCGATCTGCAACACGTGCATCGCGGCGCGATCCGCATGGCGGTGCGTGCGATCCCGCGCCTGTATGCCGTCACCGATGCCACCGCCGCCACCGGCATGCCCGACGGCGAATACGCGCTTGGCGAGCAGCGCGTGCACAAGTGCATGGGCTGCGTGCGGCTCTCCACCGGCTCGCTGGCTGGCAGCGCACTGACCATGGATCAGGCGCTACGCAATCTGGTCGACGTCGGCCTGGAACTTGCCGACGCCTCGCAACGTGTCTCCACCATCCAAGCCGATTACCTCGGCCTGGAAGACCGCGGCCGCATCGCCCCGGGCCTGCGCGCCGACATGGTGGTGTTGGACCCGCAATTGAAGCTGCAACAGGTATGGGTCGGCGGGCACCCGATCGACCCAAGCTGATCCGCTCCATGTAGTGCTGAGCCATGCTCGGCAACCCGCGCGGACGCGCGGCGCGATCCGGCAGCGCATACACCGGAACGAAGTGCAGCCGAGCATGGCTCGGCACTACAAAATCTTGCCCCAGGAACGCGCCGATGACCGACACCACTTTTGCCGTGCCCGCCAGCGACGCCGCCCCGCGTTGGCCCGTGCGCTATCTCCTTTTCATCGCCGGTCTTGGCGGCCTGCTGTACGGCATCGACATCGGCATCATTGCCGGCGCCCTGCCCTATCTGGAAGCCACCGCCAGTCACGCCTGGCAGCTCAGCAGTCAGCAGATGGGCTTCGTGGTTGCGGCCGTCTTGTTGGGCAGCGTGTTGTCGTCGCTGTTCGCCGGCATGATCGCCGACCTGATCGGCCGCCGTGGCGCAATGCTGCTGGCCGGCGTGCTGTTCACTGCCAGCATCCCGATCATGGCGCTGGCCTCCGGCTATACGCCACTGCTGCTCGGGCGCCTGCTGCAAGGCATCAGCGGTGGTTTGATCGGCGTGGTGGTGCCTTTGTATCTGGCCGAAGTACTGGGGCCGGAACGACGCGGTCGCGGCGCGGCAATGTTCCAGCTGCTACTGACGGTTGGGCTGGTGCTGGCCGCCTTGATTGGCCTGTACCAGGCGCATTCGGTGGATGCAGCAACCGAGTCGGTGCGCAACCTGCCCCTGGTGCAGCAGGCACAGCATCTGTTCGCGGTGAAGGACCAGGCCTGGCGCACGATTTTCTGGACCTGCCTGCTGCCGGGCGTGGTCTTTTGCATCGGCCTGTTCTGGCTCAACGAATCACCGCGCTGGCTGGCACGCCGCGGCCGCATTGATGCCGCGCGCCGCGGCTTGCAGGCCACACTGCCGCCGTCGCAGGTGGAAGCCACGCTGGCGCAGATCCAGAATCCAGTCATCGCGAAGGCCGAAGGCGAGCGCGACCGGCTTTTCAGCCGCCGCTACATGGTGCCGTTCGTGCTGGCCTGCCTGGTGCTGGCCTTCACCCAGGCCACCGGCATCAACTCGATCCTCGCCTACGCGGTCAACATCCTCAACCAGGCCGGCCTGCCGGGCGCGGCAGCCAATGGCGCGGATGTGGCGATCAAGCTGCTCAATGTAATCATGACGCTGGTCGCCTTGTTCCTGGTGGATCGCAAAGGCCGCAAGTTCCTGTTGATGATCGGCAGTGGCGGCATCTGTCTTGCCCTGCTGGCTGCGGCGATGCTGTTCTTCAAGGCAGAGCAGGGCCGCGCCGATGTGCAGCAGGTATTGCAGCGCGCTGTGCAAGCAGATGGCCTGCAGTTGCAGCTGGACGCGGCGCAATGGCACCAGCTCGCCGGTACCCGCAATCGCGATGGGCAACCGTCGCAGCTGACCGTGTCGTGGAGCTACGGCGGTTTCAGCGATGTGCGCTCACTGCGTAGCGACAATCCCAGCGATCAGCAGCTGTTGATCGAGCGCTCCAGCACTGTGCATGCCGACAGCGTCATTGGCCGTTTCTTCCGCAGCCTGCACCTGAATCCCTTCCCCGACCCGAGCGCCGCTGCCAATGCGCCGTTGCGCATCGAGCAGGCCTGGATCGGCGCGGTGCCGCCGGCTTCGCATGGTTGGGCGGTGGCGGCCTGCATCCTGGTATTCGTGGCGTTCTTCGCGGTGGGCCCGGGTGTTTGTGTTTGGTTGGCGTTGTCGGAGTTGATGCCGAACCGGATTCGGTCGAACGGCATGAGCATCGCGTTGCTGATCAACCAGTTCGTATCGACCACGATCGCAGCCGTGTTCCTGCCGACAGTGGGCCACTACGGCTACGCGAGCATGTTCCTGTTCTGGGCGGCGTGTACGTTTGCCTTCTTCCTGATTGCCGCATTCTGGTTGCCGGAAACCAAGGGCAAGACGCTGGAGCAGATCGAGGCGCATTTCCGCTGAGAGCCGCAAGGCTGGAATCAAAAGCCCCCTCATCCGCCCTCCGGGCACCTTCTCCCGCAAGCGGGAGAAGG
>NZ_JBRREG010000094.1:0-18505 GCF_056760155.1 Stenotrophomonas sp. STEN022 | reverse complement strand
CTACTTTCGCATCGATTCTTTCCTGCCATTTGCGCGGCTGACGCCGCCCCCACATGTGCCTCTGCCTTATCGGTAGAGCCCCTGCCGAACATGGCTCGGCACTACGTTCGCGTCATCCACAGGTCGTGGACAAAATATCACCATGTTTTACAGAGGTCCGCAGCGCAAGGGCTGCGCGGCCTTATCCACAGCTTGTGTATGCAGCAGGACACAGTCTGTGTGGATAGCGGAATACAGGTAGAGCCGAGCCATGCTCGGCCCTACGCGGCCGCTTCGGCCTGTGCGGTCGGGTTGGGCGTTGGCTCGCCGATCCGGCGCAGCGTATTGCGGTCGGTATGCGCGAACGGCTCGCTGCGGTCCGGGATGACCAGCATCGTTTCCTGCTCGTAGGACCAGCTACCGTCATCGTTGATGGTGACTTCGATCTCGTAGCTGTCGGTACGGAACGCGTGTTCCAGGAACGGGTTGGAGCTGATGCCATTGGTCATCGAGCCACGCTCGGCGCGCAGGCGGAAGCGCTTCGCATCGGGCGCCGCCTTCCCCACCGCCATCGCGGTCTGCCCGCGCGGGATGGTCAGCGTCTGGATCACCGTGCCGGTCGCCGGTTCCCACAGCCAATAACCGACCTGGTCGTGGAAGGTCTCCACTTCACCGGGCTTGTGGATGCGCGTGTGGTAACGCAGTCCGTAGAACAACTGCGGGCCATTGGGCTGCGCGTCGATCGGCTGCAGCTCGACGTGTTCGATGTAAGCCTGTCGCTCGGGGCCATCGGCCTTGGGATTGACGTCCATGCCGCGCTCGCCGATCCAGATACCTGCCATCGGCGCCAGTGGCCCGAGGTTGGCCAGCGTATTGGTATCGGCAGTGGGTTCGGTATAGATGTCTTCCGGGAACGTCGTCATGGGGATACAGCCTTGTTGAGATCCCGGCCATGGTACGCAGAACACGCTACAGGCTCACCCTCACCTGTCCACAAGTGATGGACAAAATATCACCATGTTTTGCAGAGGCCCGCAGCGCAAGGGCTGCGAAGCCTTATCCACAGCTTGTGTAGGTAGCAGGACACAAGCTGTGTGGATAGCCGGATACAGGTAGCGCCGAGCCATGCTCGGCTGGGGCTTCACCGAACAACCAGCTGTGAATTTTTGTGGGAGCGGCGTAAGCCGCGAAGCAGGTGGTCCATCAGATTGCGGGTAGCCCGGTTGTTCCAGCGCTGCCAGCTTCGCGGCTGACGCAGCTCCCACAGTTGCCGCTGCTATATCGGCAAGGCCCCTGCCACGCATGGCTCGGCACTACAGTGGCTTGCCCACAGCGCGTGGACAAAATATCACCATGTCTTGCAGAAGGCCGTGGCACAGGGGCTGCGCGGCCTTATCCACAGCTTGTGTATGCAGCAGGACACAGTCTGTGTGGATAGCGGAATACAGGTAGAGCCGAGCCATGCCCGGCTGGGGTGTTACCGGTAAACCCGACATCGTCTTGTGGGAGCGGAATAAGCCGCGAAGCTGATGATCCAGCAGATTGCGGACAGCGCCGTAGTACAAGCGGTGCAAGCTTCGCGGCTTACGCCGCTCCCACAGGTGCCTCTACTGTGTTGGTAAGGCCCCTTGCCGAGCATGGCTCGGCACTACCTACTGGCGGCGGACGGACTGCACTACCTGCAGGCGGCGCAGGCGACGCATTACTTCGGCCAGGTGTTTGCGGTCGCGGACCTGGATGTTGAAGCACAGCACCGCAGCGTTGAAATCACGGTCCAGGTAATCCACCCGCTCGATGTTGGAATGGCTGTGGGCGATGGCGGCAGCCAGCTGCGCCAGCACGCCGGTGCCGTTTTCCACCTCGACCACCAGTGCGGTGTCGTAATCGCCGACCACGCTGGTATCCCAGCCAATCGGCACCCAGCGATCCGGCGTCTTGCGCAGTTCGGCCAGGTTCGGGCAATCCAGTCGATGCACGACAATGCCCTTGCCGGCCGTGTGGTAACCCATGATGTCGTCGCCCGGAATCGGCTGACAACAGTTGGCGAAGCTGACCACGCCACGCTCGCTGCCGTTGATCAGGATCTTCTCCTGGGCGCGATGAGTGACGCCACTGGCGCGCAGTTCGGCATACGACATCAACGCCTGCGCAGCCTGGGTTGGCATCCAGTTACCCAGCGCCACATCGGCCAGGAAGGCCTCCAGGCGCGGGTAACGGTGCTCGGTGAGGAAAGCGTCCAGGCGCCCCTTCGGCAGCCGCTCGATCGAGCTGTCCATCGCTTCCAGCGCGCGGTCCAGCATGCTGTGACCGAGCTGTACCGCATCCTCGTGCTCCAGCTGCTTGAGCTGGTGGCGGATCGCAGTACGCGCCTTGCTGCTGACCACGAACTCCAGCCACTGCGGCTTGGGCGAGGCCGAACGCGCAGTGATGATTTCCACCGTCTGCCCGCTGACCAGACGCGTGCGCAACGGCACCAGCTTCTTGTCCACACGCGAGGCGACCGCGCGGTTGCCCACGTCGGTATGCACGGCATAGGCGAAGTCCAGCGCGGTGGAATTGCGCGGCAATGCCAGGATCTTGCCCTTGGGCGTGAACAGGTAGACCTCGTCCGGGAACAGGTCGACCTTGACGTTGTCTAGGAACTCCAGCGACGAACCGGCGGTACGCTGCGAATCGATCAGCTCGACGATCCAGGCATGCGCCCTGCTCTGCGCGCTGTTGGGGCCGTCGCCGCCGAACTTGTAGGTCCAGTGTGCGGCCACACCGCGCTCGGCGATCAGGTCCATTTCCTCGGTGCGGATCTGCACCTCGATCGGCGAGCCGTACGGCCCGAACAGCACCGTGTGCAGCGACTGGTAGCCGTTGGCCTTGGGGATGGCGATGAAATCGCGGAAGCGCCCGTCCAGCGGCTTGAACGCGGCATGCACGCCGCCCAGTGCGTGGTAGCAGTTGGGCACGTTGCGCATCACCAGGCGGAAGCCGAAGACATCCATCACCTGGTCGAAGCTTTTGTTCTCCTCGCGCATCTTGGTGTAGATGCTCCAGGGCGTCTTGATGCGGCTGATCAGGCGGTGCTCCAGCCCTTCGCGCGCCAAGCGCTGCGACAGCTGCACTTCCACCTGCGCCATCGACTCACGGCGCACCACCGGCTGGCTGCGAATGTGTTTTTCGATGATGGCGTGGCGCCACGGGTACAGCGCGCGGAAGCCGAGGTTCTGCAGCTCGGACTTGATCAGGTTCATGCCCAGGCGCTGGGCGATGGGCGCGTAGATATCCAGCGTTTCCGTGGCGATGCGGCGCCGCGCCTCGGCACTCTGCGCGCCCAGCGTGCGCATGTTGTGCAGGCGGTCGGCCAGCTTGATCATGATCACGCGCAGGTCGCGCGACATCGCCAGCAACATCTTGCGGAAGCTCTCCGCCGCCGCTTCCTGACGGTCGCGGAACTTCAGCTTGTCCAGCTTGGTGACGCCCTCGACCAGGTCGGCCACGGCCTGGCCGAACTCGGCGGCCAGCTCCTCGCCGGTGAGCGGGGTGTCCTCGATGGTGTCGTGCAGGATGGCCGCGATCAGGGTTTCAACGTCCAGGCCGAGCTCGGCCAGGATGCGAGCAACCGCCACCGGATGGGTGATGTAGGGCTCGCCGGATTTGCGTGTCTGGCCGGCGTGCGCGGCCGCCCCGACCTCCCAGGCACGACGCAGCAGCGGCAGCTGCTCGGTGGGGAGGTAGCTGGCTGCGCGTTCGAGTTGCAGTACGTAATCAGGTACCACCCCGCCCGCGGGCGTGGCTACCTGGGCGGAAGGGCCTGGGTTCATGCCAGAAGACTATGCCAGCAGGCGTTCCACGGCAATTCCTACAACGCAAACAGCCCGCTTTTGGCGGGCTGTTTGCAGACAACATCAATCGATGCCAGAGAGGCGATCAATCGTCGTTCTTGGACATGTCTTCGTCGGCGACCACTTCAGCGGCTGCCCATTCCAGTGCTTCACGCTCGATGCGCTCGCGCTCGGACTTCTCGACTTCCTCGATCAGCTCGTTGTCGATGCGACGGGCAGCGATTTCGCGCAGCGCCAACACGGTCGGCTTGTCCTCGCTCTCGCTGTTGTCGATCGTCGCCTGGACACCATTGGCCAGCTGACGGGCGCGCTTGGACGCCATCATGACCAGCTCAAAACGGTTGTTAACGACTTCCAGGCAATCTTCTACGGTAATGCGGGCCATGCGGGCTCCCGGCGACCTGCAACGGCCGCTCGATCGAATGAGGGAAAGGGGACGAATTGTAGGGGCAGACCGGTCCTGGAATCAAGTCAAGGCCTGAACAGCCCCTTGCGGATCAACCACTTGCTCAGTTTTCAGGGGCCAGCAGCGAGGCGATCAGCTCGCCGTGGCGGCGCTGCTGGGGTTCGCAGCGCAACCGGCTCGCGGCGAAGATCGAGCACATTTCACCAACGGCGGTATCGAAATCCTCGTTGATGATGACGTAGTCGAACTCGTCGTAATGCAGCATTTCCTCACGCGCGGCGGCCAGACGCTGGGCCATTACCGCCTCGCTGTCCTGGCCACGCTTGCGCATGCGCTCGTCCAGCGCCTGCCGCGACGGCGGCAGGATGAACACGCTGACCGCGCCCGGTACCTTCTCGCGCACCTGGCGAGCGCCCTGCCAGTCGATTTCCAGCAGCACGTCCTTGCCGGCCGCCAGCTGCGGCTCCACCGACTGCCGGGCTGTACCCTTCCAGTCGCCATGCACCAGCGCGTGTTCGAAGAAATCACCGGCGGCGATCATCTGCTCGAACTCGGCAGCGGGGACGAAGTGGTAGTGCTTGCCGTTGACCTCACCCGGACGCATGGCCCGCGAGGTGAAGGAGATCGACAGCGAGATGTGCGGGTCACGCGCCAAAGTGGCGTTGACGATGCTGCTTTTGCCGGCCCCGGACGGGGCAGCGACGATATAGAGGGTGCCACGCATGCGGTGGGCCAACGTCGGAATGGCCCGGCATTGTACCGGCGTGGGCCGGTCTGTGCAGGATTGAGGGGTGAACGCCGTCAAGAGTCCTGTGGGAGCAGCGCCACCTGTAGTGCCGAGCCCAGCTAGGCAGGGCATTACCGGTAAGGCCTCGGCGGAGCACGGCTCGGCACTACCCTTACTCGATGTTCTGGACCTGCTCGCGGATCTGGTCGATCAGCACTTTCAGCTCCACCGCTGCATTGGAGGTGCGTGCGTCCACCGACTTGGAGCCCAGTGTGTTGGCTTCGCGGTTGAACTCCTGCAGCAGGAAGTCCAAGCGGCGGCCGACCGGCTCGCGCTGGCGCAGCACGCGGCGGATTTCCGCGATATGGCTGTCCAGACGGTCAAGTTCCTCATCCACGTCGAGCTTCTGCAACCACATCACCAGTTCCTGCTCCGCCCGGCCCGGATCAACCGGGTGCGGCAGGTCGGCCAGGCGTGCGGCCAGCTTGACCCGCTGCCCCTCGCGGATGGCCGGGATCAGCTCGCGGACTTCGCCGGCAATGCGATCGACCGAATCGACCCGCTCGCTGATCGCCGTGGCCAGCTTGTCGCCTTCGCGCTCGCGCGCCTGCACGAAGCTGGTGACGGTCTCTTCCAGCAAGGCCAGTGCTTCGGCATGCAGGGCGGCACTGTCGGTCGCCTCGGCGCGCAGCACGCCGGGGTATTGCAGCAGGTCGGTGAAGCCCACCTGCATCCCGGGGAAGCGACTGTGCAGTCGCTGCGCCAATTCAGACAGCTGATCCACCAGCACCTCGTTGACGGCCAGCGAGGTGGCGGCTTCCGGTGCCCGCAGGCGCATCACCAGATCGAGCTTGCCGCGGCTGACCCGGGCGGCAACGCGCTCGCGCAGCTGCGGCTCGAGCGCACGCAGGTCCTCGGGCAGACGCACGCCCACTTCAAGGAACCGATGGTTCACCGAGCGCAGTTCGCAGCCCAGGGTGCCCCACGCGGTGATGCGTTCGCCGCCGGCATAGGCGGTCATGCTCCGAATCATGTGCTTTCCGATGTGTTTCAAAGGGCGAATGGTACCCTAGCCACCTCTGGACGCTGGTGCATCCACCACCCAGACGCCCGCCAGATCAACTCGTACTAACCGGATTCCCCATGACCTTCTCCCGTCCCAGCGGCCGCCAGGCCGATCAGATGCGCACCGTCACCATCGAGCGTTCCTTCACCCGCCATGCCGAAGGCTCGGTGCTGGTGAGCTTTGGCGACACCCGCGTGCTGTGCACCGCCAGCGTCGAGAACCGGGTACCCGGCTTCCTGCGTGGCAAGGGCGAAGGCTGGGTCACCGCCGAATACGGCATGCTGCCGCGCTCCACCCACACCCGCTCCGACCGTGAAGCCGCGCGCGGCAAGCAGGGTGGCCGCACCCTTGAAATCCAGCGCCTGATCGGCCGCACCCTGCGCGCCTGCATCGACCGCAATGCACTGGGCGAGCGCACTATCACCCTGGATTGCGACGTACTGCAGGCCGACGGTGGCACCCGCACCGCCGCCATCACCGGCGCATACGTCGCCCTGGTGGACGCGGTGAACCTGCTGATGAAGCGCGGCGAGATCAAGCGCAACCCGCTGTTCGGCGCGGTAGCTGCCGTGTCGGTTGGCGTTTACAAGGGCCAGCCGGTGCTGGACCTGGATTACCCGGAAGACAGCGACTGCGATACCGACATGAACATCGTCATGAATGACGGCGGTGGCTTCATCGAGCTGCAGGGCACGGCCGAAGGCCATGCCTTCCGCCGCGACGAATTGGACGCGCTGCTGGTGCTGGCCGAAAAGGGCATCCGCGAGCTGTTCGACGCCCAGCAGGCGGCATTGGCGTCGGCATGAACCGGCGCCTCGCCCTGGTCACCCTCGTCGTCGCCGATTACGACGAAGCCATCGCCTGGTACACCGGCAAGCTCGGCTTCCAGTTGCTGGAGGACCTGGACCAGGGCCGCAAGCGCTGGGTGGTGGTCGGCCCCACCGATGGCAGCGCTGCCGCGCTGCTGTTGGCGCGTGCCAGCGACGAGGAGCAGCGCAGCCGCATCGGCAACCAGACCGGTGGCCGCGTTGGCTTCTTCCTGCACACCGACGACTTCCATCGCGACCACGCGGCAATGCTCGCGCAGGGCGTGGAGTTCCTCGAAGCCCCGCGCGATGAACCCTATGCCACGGTCGCGGTGTTCCGCGACCTGTATGGCAACACCTGGGACTTGTTGGAGCCCAAGCAATGAAACTGGTACTGGCCAGCGGCAACGCCGGCAAGCTGAAAGAACTGCAGGCCATGCTGGCCGATCTGCCGCTGCAGATCGTGCCGCAGCGCGAACTGGGCGTGGACGATGTGCCGGAAACCGGCCTGACCTTCGTCGAGAACGCGTTGATCAAGGCCCGCCATGCCTGCACGGTGACCGGCCTGCCAGCGTTGGCCGATGACTCCGGCCTGATCGTCGATGCACTGGACGGCGCGCCCGGCCTGTACAGCGCGCGCTACGCCGGCAGCCCCACCGACGATGCCGCCAACAACGCCAAGCTGCTTGATGCGCTGCGCGATGTCCCGGCCGAACGCCGCACGGCGCGTTTCTACGCGGTGATCGTGCTGCTGCGCCATGCCAACGACCCGCAGCCGCTGATCTGCGAAGGCAGCTGGGAAGGCCGCATCATCGACGAACTGCGCGGCAGCAATGGCTTCGGCTACAACCCGGTGTTCCTGGATGAAGAACTCGGCCTGACCGCGGCGCAGATGGAACCTGCACAGAAGAACGGCCGCAGCCATCGCGCCAAAGCGCTGCAGTTGCTGGTCCAGCAGTTGTCGGCACAACTGGCACGCTGAGATACCTCGTTGATGAACACGCACGCACACCTCCACACCCACGATGACGCCTGCGGCTGCGATGTACCGGCAGACGTGCAGTTGGTACCGCCACCGCTGGCGCTGTACGTGCACCTGCCGTGGTGCGTGCGCAAATGCCCGTACTGCGATTTCAACTCGCATGCAGGCAAGGGCGAGTTGCCGTTCGATGCCTATATCGATGCCCTGATCCGCGACCTGGACCAGGACCTGCCGCTGGTCTGGGGACGGGTGGTCAGCAGCGTGTTCTTTGGTGGCGGGACGCCCAGCCTGTTCCCACCGGAGGCGATCGACCGCTTCCTGCAGGCAGCCAGCGCGCGGCTGCGTTTCGCGCCGAATCTGGAGGTCACCCTGGAGACCAACCCCGGCACCGCAGAACACGGCCGCTTTGATCGCTACCGTGCCGCCGGCGTGAACCGCATCAGCTTCGGCATCCAGACCTTCAACGACGAAGCGCTCAAGCGCCTGGGGCGCATCCACGACAGCAATGAAGCCGAGCGCGCGGTCAAACTGGCGCAGGACGCCGGCTACAAAAATTTCAACATCGACCTGATGTACGCGCTGCCGCAGCAGACGCTGGCCCAGGCCGAGCACGATCTTGAACGCGCCTTCGCCCTCGATCCCACCCATATCTCGCACTACCAGCTGACGCTGGAGCCGAATACGGTGTTCTTCGCCCGGCCGCCGCAGGGCATTCCCGACGAAGACAGCGCCTGGGACATCCAGGAACACTGCCAGGCCCTGCTGGCCGAACGCGGCTATGGCCAGTACGAGGTCAGTGCCTACGCCCGCGACGGCTGGCAATGCCAGCACAACCTCAACTACTGGCGCTTTGGTGATTACCTGGGCATTGGCGCCGGCGCCCACGGCAAGATCAGCTCCGGCGCCGAGCAGCATGTGCTGCGGCGCTGGAAGCACAAGCACCCGCAGACCTTCATGGACACCGCCGGCAGCCTGGCCAGCATCGGTGGCGACGACGTGATCAGCCCGGAGCGGCTACCGTTCGAGTACATGCTCAACCTGCTGCGCCTGCACGAGGGCTTCAGCCTGCGCGATTTCGAGTCGCGCACGGGTTTGGCACGAAGCGTGCTTCTACCCTCCCTGGCAATGGCGGTGGAGCGTGGCTGGCTCACCCATACCGGGGAATACTGGACCCCAACTGAGCTTGGTCGCCGCTTCACCAACGATGTGGTGGAGTTGTTCCTGGCGTAAGACCCGCGAAAAGTGGCCGTTACATCACATAAATGATAGAAAACGCCCATTCAGGGGGAAGGAATACAGGATGTCAGGCACCGCACCACGCTCATCCAGCCAATCCATGGCAAGGATCGCCACTGCGCCGGTATCTGCCCGCGTACGTCACTTGTTGGAAAGTATCTTCCTGGCCACCGATGAAGTCCTGCGCACGCCGCTGCAGCTGACCGCCATCGAGCTGGAACGCGCCATGTTCAAACGCGCGGAGTTGGCCCACAACAGCCAGATTCAGTCCGACATCTATGCCCAGCTGCGGGTGCTGCGCGAGCACATGGAACAGTTCCCTGATCTGTTTCTTGATGCGCTTGCCTCGCAAGTGGCGAGCTTCAAGGACCCGCCCAAGCCCGACCAGGAAGCGCACGCGGCGACGTTCAAGTCGATGACGCTGGTCGAGGACACCGACATCGACCGCGACATCGTGCTGCACGAAATGGCGCGACGCGAGGCGTTCCGCGCCCCCAGCCCACTGCTGTTGCTGGGGCAGCGCTTTGCGGTGTTGGCCGCACAACCAGCATTTGATCCCGAGCGTCTGCCGGTCGGCCCCTACGCGCAGTGTCGGGCAGTACGCGACGCCGGCGAGCAGATGCAGCTCAACCTCGATACTCAGCTGGTGCTGTTCCAGGTATTCGAACGCATGGCGATGACGCGTCATGCCGAACTGGTAGACCGCCTGAACATCCTGCTGGAACGCGAAGGCGTGCTTCCAGGGCTGGTTTACCGTCCGCATCTCCCCCGCCCCTCTGCACCACGCGGCGCGGGTGCTGCCGGTGGGCAGGTCGATGCTGGCGGCAGCGGGCCTCGCGGCACCGGCCCAACCCCGCTGACCAGTTGGCAAGGCCAGGCTCCGGCTGCATCGTGGGCCAATATTTCCAATGAG
This sequence comes from Stenotrophomonas sp. STEN022, assembly GCF_056760155.1. Classification (NCBI taxonomy): domain Bacteria; kingdom Pseudomonadati; phylum Pseudomonadota; class Gammaproteobacteria; order Lysobacterales; family Lysobacteraceae; genus Stenotrophomonas; species Stenotrophomonas sp. STEN022. The sequence goes on along the minus strand of NZ_JBRREG010000094.1, from coordinate 8,557 downwards.
CTGCTGGGCAACCCAGCAGCAGCGCCTGCCCAGGCCAGCGCCACACCGGTGCAGATGCCAGCCAATGGCGCCGCAATGCCGCCGATGGAAAGCCTGCACAGCCTGCTTGATGCAGCCCGCCATGCACTTACGTTGAGTGCCGGTGCAGGCGGTGGCGGCGGCAATACTGGCGGTACAGCTGCCGGCCGTGCCGTAGGCGCATCCGCCGGTACTGGTGGCATGCCCGACTTTGCCGCACTGCAAGCACAGGCACAGCACGGCACCACAGGTTCAACAGCAGCTGCCGGCACAACTGCATTCACTGCCGCCAACGCCAACAGCGCAGGCGTTCCTGCCCAGCCGGTCTCCACCCAGACTACGCTGGATGTGCTGGGCAAACTGCAGGCTGCTGCATCGTCCTCCGGCAGCCGCCACAGCATGGCCGACATCCGCAACGCGATGATGGCGCAGGTCAAGGCCGAGCACGGCCCTGCCGCAACGCTGTCGGTGCAGGACGGTGACACCATGGACCTGTTGGGCATGCTCTACACCGAGCTGCAACGCGAGGTGCGCAGCGAAGGCCCAGCCGCCGATCTGCTGCGACGCCTGCAGGTGCCTTTGGCACGCGCCGCGATCAGCGATCAGGAGTTCTTCCTGCGCGACCAGCACCCGGCCCGCGAGCTGCTCAACGCCGTCGCCGAATCCGGCGCGGTGTGGCTCAGTGATGAAGACAGCGATCCGGTCCTGTTGCTGAAGCTGAAGGATGCCGTCAACAAGGTCGTCAACGATTACCAGGGCGACGAATCCGTCTTCGTCGAAGCCAACGACATCATCCAGGGCCATCTGCGCTCTGCGGCCCGCCGTGCGGAGATGGCCGAGCGCCGGCAGGTCGACGCCGCGCGCGGCAAGGAACGTCTGGAGGCCGCCAAACAGCTGGCCAACAACACCATCGACGAGCTGTGCCAGACCACCGAACCACCCAAGTTCGTGCAGACCCTGCTACGCAAGGCGTGGGCTGATGTGCTTACCCTCACCTTGCTGCGTCAGGGTGAGGGTTCGGAGGAATGGCAGCAACGCGAGCAGGCCACCCGCCGGATCAGCGAGATCACCGGCCTGCCACCCGGTGGCGCGGCTGATGTCAGCTTCGGCGAGGAGATCGAACAATCGCTGCTGCAGGTGGGCTACCACCAGGATGAAGCCGCAGCCATCTCCCGCCGGCTGTCCACGCCTGGCGGCGAGGATGAAATCACCTCGCGCACCGAGCTGACTGCCAAGCTCAAGGCGCGCAGCCGTCTGGGCGAGACAGGCGAGCCGGAAGAAGAAGAGCGGCGCAAGAAAGTCGAGCCCACCCGTACCGAGGAGGAGGAAGCGCATTACCGCCAGCTGCGCACCCTGCCGTTCGGTACCTGGTTCGAATTCACAGTCAACCAGCAAGGCGACAACCGCCGCCAGCGCCTGTCCTGGTACAGCCTGATCACCGGCAACGCCTTGTTCGTGAATCAACGCGGCCAGAAGGTCTCGGAGAATTCACTCGACGCGATGTCGCGGCTGATGGCCAAGGGCCAACTGCGCATCGTCACCGAAGACAAGGGCCGTCTGATCGACCGCGCCTGGCAGGCCACCGTGCGCGCCCTGCGCTCGATCGCCGGCCAAGCCTCCAACAGCGGGGAGTCCGCATGATCACCAATACCCGCCGCGCACCGCGCCTGCAGGTACCCGAACTGGTGCAGGTACGAGACCAGATGACCGGCACCCAGATCGGCCGACTCGGCAACGTATCCGAAACCGGCATGCTGTTGATCACCTCCGTGCCAATGCACGAGGACGCGCTGTATCAGTTGCAGTTCCCGATCCCCGATGGCCGTGGCGGCCACCTGCAAATCGACGTTGGCGTACATCTATTGTGGTGCGAGCCCACCCATGCGCCCGAGCAGTCATGGGCAGGGTTCCGCTTCCTGACCCTGGATAAAACCCATCGCGAGCGTCTGGTCCGGTGGATCGAAGGCAGCATCCCCGCAGCCTGAGTGCCGAAAACGGCACAGCAGCTGCCGGCTGATTGCGGCAAAATTGGGGCCTGCATTCCGCATGTCCCAGCGAGCCACCGCGATGAACCAGCAAGATCCAGGCAGCCTGTACGCCCACCACCTCGGCGAAATGATCCGCCGCGCCGACGCGGCGCTGGCGCGCGGTGGTTTTGATCATCTGGTGGTTCCCAGCGGCACCCAGCACTACCAGGTGTTCGATGACCGCGACTACCCGTATGCGGTCAACCCGCAATTCAAGACCTGGTTGCCGCTGACCAAGCTGCCTTACAGCTGGCTGATCCACACCCCGGGCAAGCGTCCGACCCTGGTGTTCTACCAACCCTTCGACTACTGGCACGTGGTACCGGACGCGCCGAGCGGCTGGTGGGTGGAACACTTCGACATCCACATCATCCGCAAGCCGGACGAAGCGCTGGCCCTGCTGCCAGCCGACCCGAGCCGCTGCGCCATCCTCGGCGAGGCACAGAGCGCACTTGGCGGCTTCGCCCCGAACAACCCGGCAGCGGTGATCAATTACCTGGAATGGCATCGCGGCTACAAGACGCCGTACGAAATCGCGCTGATGCGCCAGGCCCAGGTACTGGGCGTACGCGGCCACCGCGCCGCCGAGGCCGCATTCCGTGCCGGTGCCAGCGAATTCGAGATCCACATGGCCTATTGCAGCGCCGTCGGCCAGGACGCCAACGAGCTGCCCTACGGCAACATCATCGGCCTCAACGAACATGCTGCCGTGCTGCATTACACCGATCTGGGCAAGCAGGCACCGCAGCCGCTGCGCAGCTTCCTGATCGATGCTGGCGCTTCGGCGTATGGCTACGCCAGCGACATCACCCGCACCTATGCAGCGGCCGGCCACGACGAGTTCCAGTCTTTCATTGATGCGGTCGATGCTGCGCAGCTGAAGATGTGCTCGGCAGTACGCGCCGGCTTCGACTACAAGCAGCTGCACATCGATGCACACCTGTCGTTGATGGGCATCCTCAAGGATTTCGGCGTGATCACGGTTTCGCCGGAAGCCGCCTTGGCGACGGGTGTGAGCGCAGCGTTCTTCCCGCACGGCATCGGCCATCTGATCGGCGCGCAGGTCCACGACGTGGCCGGCTTTGCCGCCAGCGAAGACGGCGGCCGCGTCGAGCGCCCGGCCGGCCATCCCTACCTGCGCATGACCCGCGTACTGGAACCGGGCATGGTGGTCACCATCGAGCCGGGCCTGTACTTCATCGACATGCTGTTGAACGAAGTGAAGAAGGCCGGCAACGCTGCCAGCATCAACTGGGACCGCGTGGACTTCTTCCGTCCTTACGGTGGCGTCCGCATTGAAGACGAGGTGCTATGCACCGACGGCGAAGCGGACAACCTGACCCGCCCGGAATTTGCCGCGCAGGCATGATGCAAGGGCGACATCAGTCGACCTGCTGATTGAACCCCGGGCGCGCAATGCGCCCGGGATGAGCGATACGGCGGGTGTACCAGCATCCGCTTTCGCGAGAACCTTCATCCCTCCCCTCAAAAGAAGCACAGCCAGTCAAACTTTGGCTTTGGCTTTGGCTGCTATTGCTGTTGCTGTTGCTGTTGCTGCTTCCCCTCCCTTACGCGCAGCGTAGGGAAGGGTCAGGGAGGGGTGCCGTTGCTTTGCACTTGCACTTGCTGTTGCACTTGCTGTTGCTCTGCGCCTTTGACGTACGGGCCCCTTCCGCAGCGACGGAGCTGGCAGACAAGACCCCGCATGGGGCGACGTGCATGGATGCACGTCGTTTTTCGACGATACATGGATGTATCGTCGAAAAATCCTGCCAGCGGAGTGGACCTGGAGCGCGCAGCGCGGAAGGCGCGTAGGCAGGGTGTGCTTTCTTTTGGTTATCTTTTCTTTGCACAAGCAAAGAAAAGTAACTCGCTCCCCGAAGGGGAGAGAAAGCTCTTGCTCTTGCTCTTGGTTTCGGCTCCAACGTCAACGGCGATCAAGATCAAGATCAAGGGCTTTCGCCCGCCTACGGCGCACGAGCACACATTTCTTTGCTTGTGCAAAGAAACGTGGCCCAAAGAAAGCACACCCTGCCTCCGCGCCCACGTCGCTTCGCGACGCGGGTCCACTCCGCCACCGGGATTTTTCGACGATACATCCATGTATCGTCGAAAAACGACGTGCGTCCTGCACGTCGCCCCATTCGGGGTCTTGTCCGTCGGCTGCGTCGCTGCGGAAGGGGCCCGTACGTCAAAAGCTCAAAGCAACTGCAACGGCAACGGCAACGACTGGAGCAACTGCACCCCTCCCATACCCTCCCCTACGCTTTGCGTAAGGGAGGGCAAGTACAAGGGCAACTGCTACAGCCGAGCGCCTTACGCCTCAGCGCTTGGCCATGAAGGCTTCGATCTCGTCGGCACTGCGCTCCAGCGCACCGGTCAACACACGGTGCCCGTCCTCGGTGATCAACACATCGTCCTCGATGCGGATACCAATGCCGCGCCAACGCGCCTCCACGCTGCGATCATCCGGCGAGATGTACAGCCCGGGCTCGATGGTGAACACCATGCCCGGCTCCAGCAGACGCGACTCGCCGGCTACCCGGTAATCACCCACATCATGCACATCCATGCCCAGCCAATGGCCGGTCTTGTGCCGGTAAAAACGCTGGTAGTGACGCTCGATGATGTTCTCTTCCAGATCACCCTTCAGCAGACCCAGACGCAACAAACCCTCGGTCAATACCTCAACCGCCGCCAGATGCCCTTCCTCGTAGGCAATGCCCGGCTGCGCCTGTTCCAGCGCCGCAGCCTGCGCCGCCAACACCAGATCATGCAGCGCGCGCTGCTCCTCGCTGAAACGGCCATTGACCGGGAAAGTCCGGGTGATGTCACTGGCGTAACCGCGATACTCCGCACCCGCATCGATCAACACCAGATCGCCATCGCGGCTACCGCTGTTGTTGTCGCGGTAATGCAGCACACAGGCGTTGGCGCCGGCACCGACAATGCTGTTGTATGCAGAACACGCATCGGCCGCACGGAACTCACGTTCCAGCTCCGCCTGCAATTCGTACTCATGGATACCCGCCCGCGCTGCACGCATCGCCGCACGGTGCGCACGCACACTAATATCGGCTGCCGCCTGCATCAAGGCGATTTCATCCGCGCTCTTGTACAGGCGCTGCTCGTGCAGCAGGTGGCCAAGCTCAAGGAATTCATGCGGCGGCTGCGCACCATTGCGCACCTGCGAACGCACCCGGTTCACCCAGCCGATCAACTTCAGGTCGAAGTCGGCGTCGCGGCCGAAGTGGTAGTACACACGCGAACGGCCTTCGAGCAGGCCCGGCAGGATCTCGTCCAGGTCCTCGATCGGATAGGCGTCATCCATGCCGTAATGCGAGACCGCACCATCCTGGCCTTCACGCGGACCATCCCAGGCTTCACGGTCGGGGTCGCGCTCGCGGCAGAACAGGATCGCCTCACCGTGCTTGCGCCCCGGGATCAGTACCAGCACTGCCTCCGGCTCCTGGAAACCGCTCAGGTACCAGAAGTCCGAATCCTGTCGGTACGGGTAGAACGTATCGTTGCTGCGCACCCGCTCCGGTGCCGCGGGCAGCACCAGAATGGCGTCATCGCCGGCCGCTTCCATCAACTGCCGGCGGCGGCGGGCGTACTCAGCGGGGGTGATTCCGGACAGACGCTTCATCGCCAACCTCAGTTCAGGCTTTGCCGGTGACGCGAGCCCATCACGCAGTCGCCGTGCAACAGCAGTGCCGCAACACGCACGAACTCTTCGATCTCGGACAGCGCGTCCTCGTCTTCATCGGCGCTGTCGAACTCATCGCTGGAGGCCTGGGCAAGACGCGCCAGATCCTGCAGCGCCTCTTCGCCTTCTTCACTCAGCACCGGGCGCTTGCCCGAGGCCAGGCCGAAGCCGCCCAGGAATGCACGGCACCATTCAAACAAGGCGTCGGTACGCGCCTGCAGCGGTTCGGCAGCATCCACCAGCACCAGCTCGAAGGCGAAGTCGCGGTCTTCCAGCTGCGCGACCGTGGCCTGGCGCAGCAGATCCAGGGTGCTGCCGGGCTCCGGTGCTGGCAGGTTGTCGTCGGCCAGCACCTTGGCCGGCCATGCAGGCACATCGGCACCGCCGGCGGCCAACCAGCCGCACAGTCCGCCGTGGAGTTCGGCCGGGGAAGCAGCCAGGCCCAGCGACTGGCTGGCCTGGAGGATGTCGTTGACGGCGGGAAGGTCGGTCATGTCACTGATCTGTAAAGCGGAGAGGAACGCCGGCACCGACAAGATGACGACGGCCGCACAGTGTACCAATCGCACTGCATACTCCTTCTTGACCGGCCCTCATCGCCATGCCTATCGTTCCATCCATGGACTCCTTCGACCCCGCTGGCCAGCTGCTGGCCCTCGCCTCCCGCCTCGAGCTGCTGCTTGAGCGCAACCAGCGACTGAGCGATGAAAACCGCAGCCTGCGCCAGCAGCAGGAACAGCTGATCAGCGAGCGTTCGCAGCTACTGACCAAGAACGAACAGGCCCGCTCCCGGGTGGAAGCCATGATCACCCGCCTCAAGTCGCTGGAGCAGCACACGTGAGCAACAACGAACCGGTCAGCGTCCATATCCTGGACCGCGAGTACACCGTTGGCGTGGAACCCACCGAGCGCGAAAGCCTCACCGCCGCCGCACGCGTGCTCGACGGCAAGATGCGTGAGATCCGCGGCAGCAACCGGATGGCGGCGGTGGACCGCATCGCGGTGTTGGCGGCGCTCAATCTTGCGCATGAGTTGCAACAGGTGCGCGACGAGCAGCTCGCCCAGCAGCAGCGTTTTCAATCGGCGATGAACGAGTTGAACCGGCGCCTGGACCTGGCCATCGACAACGCGCGTTGATCCAGCTGACCAGCTCAGACAGATGAATCCGCAATTCGTGAAATACGGCTGCACCTAGCCGCGCAACCTCGTTATACTGGCGACGCGTTCTCTGCTGTGAACGACGGCGTGTGCAAACATTCGCCTTGTCCCTTAATTACGACCACGGGGGCGCGACGGAGCCGGGTGTGCAAGTCCGCCTTGTAGCGGGAAGCCCGATGGCCCCCCAGCGTTCCCACTTGAACCCCGGGTTCAAGGTCGTTTCGCACGCATCGTCACCGCGGAGAATGCAATATTCCAGAACGGCGCCTAACGGCGCCGTTCTTTTTTGTCTTTTTTCCTTATCCCTGCGGGAGAAGGTGCCCCGAAGGGGCGGATGAGGGTTAGAGCAAAGCCCCACGAAGCTTGGCTACGCGAGTGCTTCGCCCTTACCCTCACCCCAACCCCTCTCCCAACGGGAGAGGGGCTTCCACGCCTCGACCTTCGCAGATGACCGATCACCGCCAACTCCTCCGCCAACAGCTGCGCCAGCGCCGCCGCGACATCCCTGCCGCCGAGCGCATCGCCGCAGCCGAAACCCTGGCCGCACACCTGCTGTCCCTGCCATTCGCCGGGATCAGCGGGCACGTCGCCGGTTACTGGGCGATGGATGGTGAGATCGCGCTACATCGCTGGCAGATGCAGCTGCCGCCACAGCAGACCTATTGCCTGCCGCTGCTGCACGGCAAGCTGCTGCGCTTCGCCCCGTGGCGGCCCGGGCAGCCACTGGTCAGCAACCGTTATGGCATTCCCGAACCGGATGTGGCCCCCGCGCAGGCGCTGCGGCCGGAGGAAATGGCCTTGGTCGTCGCCCCGCTGGTCGGCTTTGATGACGGTGGCCGGCGGCTGGGCATGGGGGGCGGCTGGTATGATCGCAGCTTCGCATTTCGGCAGCGCCAGGCCGCGCCGCCGTGGCTGGTAGGGGTAGGTTTCTCCGCCCAGCAGGTGCCGTCATTGCCGGTCGAGGACTGGGATGTGGCGGTGGATGCCATCTGTACCGAGCAGGCCACTCTCTACCCGGAACCGTTGAACGCATGACCGCCCGCAAGCGCTATTGGCTGATGAAGTCCGAACCGGACGCCTTTTCCATCGACGACCTGCAGCGCGTAGGCACCGAACCTTGGAATGGCGTACGCAACTACCAGGCACGCAATTTCATGCGCGATGGCATGAAGGTCGGCGACGGCATCCTGTTCTACCACTCCAATACCAAGGTGCCGGGCATCGTCGGCATTGCCACGGTGGCCAGCGAGGCCTACCCGGACGACACCCAGTTCGACCCGGAATCCGATTACCACGACCCCAAGAGCACACGCGAGCAGCCGCGCTGGATGCTGGTGGACGTGGGTTTCGAGCGCAAGCTGGCGCAGGTGATCGCCCTGGACGAGATCAAGCTGCATGCCGAGGAACTGGGCGAAGGTTTCCCGCTGACCGCCAAGGGCAACCGCCTGTCGGTGTTCCCGGTTACCGCCGCACAGTGGAAGCTGCTGCTGTCACTGGAAAAGAAAGCCAAGTAAGCATCCTTTGTTGTGGGAGCGGGGGGCGGCCCCCCCCCGGGGGGGCGGGGGGGGCGGCGGCGGGGGGGGGGGGGGGCGGGCCCCCCGCGCCCCCACCGGAGTCGAGGGGGGGGGGGGGCCCGGGGCGCCGC
>NZ_JBRREG010000093.1:0-18709 GCF_056760155.1 Stenotrophomonas sp. STEN022 | reverse complement strand
GGATCGAGCTGTTCAACGTCAACGGTGCGATCGCCGCGCGTGCGGTGGTCAGCCAGCGGGTGATGCCGGGCATGGCGATGATGTACCACGCCCAGGAACGCATCATCAACGTGCCGGGTTCGGAGATCTCCGGCACCCGCGGTGGCATCCACAACTCGGTGACCCGCATCGTGCTCAAGCCCACCCACATGATCGGCGGCTACGCGCAGCTGGCCTGGGGCTTCAACTACTACGGTACCTGCGGTACCAACCGCGATGAGTTCGTGATCGTGCGCAAGATGGACAAGATCGATTGGCTGGACGATGAACAAGGAAGTTCGAGTGCCGCGGGCGCAGGAAGCGCAGGAGTGGCGGGTGAAGAGTCGGTTGTCGCCGCACGGGAGGTGGTGTGATGAAAGTACGTGCCCAGATTGCGATGGTGTTGAACCTGGACAAGTGCATCGGCTGCCATACCTGCTCGATCACCTGCAAGAACGTGTGGACGTCGCGCGAAGGCGTGGAGTACGCCTGGTTCAACAACGTCGAGACCAAGCCCGGCATCGGTTATCCCAAGGAATGGGAAAACCAGGAAAAGTGGAACGGCGGCTGGGTGCGCAACGGCAGCGGCAAGCTGGTGCCGCGCGCCGGTGGCCGCTGGCGGATGCTGGCCAAGATCTTCTCCAACCCCGACCTGCCGCAGATCGACGACTACTACGAGCCGTTCGACTTCGATTACCAGCACCTGCATGACGCGCCTCAGCTGAAGCACCAGCCGACCGCGCGTCCACGCTCGCTGCTGACCGGCCAGCGCATGGAGAAGATCGAGTGGGGCCCGAACTGGGAGGAAATCCTCGGCAGCGAGTTCTCCAAGCGTTCGCGCGATTACAACTTCGACAAGGTGCAGAAGGAGATCTACGGCGCCTTCGAGAAGACCTTCATGATGTACCTGCCGCGGCTGTGCGAGCACTGCCTCAACCCGGCCTGCGTCTCGGCCTGTCCTTCGGGCGCGATCTACAAGCGCGAGGAAGACGGCATCGTGCTGATCGACCAGGACAAGTGCCGCGGCTGGCGCATGTGCGTGTCGGCCTGCCCGTACAAGAAGATCTATTACAACTGGAAGAGCGGCAAGTCCGAGAAGTGCATCTTCTGCTACCCGCGCATCGAGATGGGCGAGCCCACCGTGTGTTCGGAAACCTGCGTGGGCCGCATCCGCTACCTGGGGGTGATGCTGTACGACGCGGATCGTATCGCCGAAGCCGCATCGGTGGCGGCGGAGAAGGACCTGTACCAGTCGCACCTGGACATCTTCCTGGACCCGTTCGACCCGGCGGTGATCGAGGCCGCACGTGCCGAGGGCATTCCCGACAGCTGGCTGGAATCGGCCAAGCAGTCGCCGGTCTACAAGCTGGCCATCGACTGGAAGCTGGCGCTGCCGCTGCACCCGGAATACCGCACCTTGCCGATGGTCTGGTACGTGCCACCGTTGTCGCCGATCCAGTCGGCGGCAGAGCGTGGCCATGTCGGCATGAGCGGCGAACTGCCGGATATCGCCTCGCTGCGCATCCCGGTGCGTTACCTGGCCAACCTGCTTACGGCAGGTGACGAAGCGCCGGTGATCCGTGCACTGGAGCGGCTGATGGCGATGCGTGCCTGGCGACGCGCCAAGAACGTGGACGGCGTGGAAGACATGCGCGTGCTCGAACAGGTGGGTCTGACCCCGGCGCAGGTGGAAGAGATGTACCGCTACCTGGCCATCGCCAACTACGAGGACCGTTTCGTCATTCCGAGCGCGCACCGCGAGTACGCCAACGACGCCTTCGGCGAACGCGGCGGCTGCGGCTTCACCTTCGGCAATGGCTGCAACGGCGACAGCCCGGCCGATCTGTTCACCCAGCGCAAGAGCACCACCTTTGCGGTGCATCCCAACCGCCAGCATCGGCATGAGGTGGTGAAATGAGTGTGCTCAAGCTGATCGGCGTATTGCTGGACTATCCGCGTGACGAGCTTTGGCAGCATGGCGAGGAGCTGCTCGAGGCCTGCGACGATCCGGCGCTGTCGCCGGCCCGTCGCAGGCAGTTGCAGACCTTCGTCCGTGACCTGCTTGCCACCGACCCGCTGGACGCGCAGGACCGCTGGCTGGCCACCTTCGACCGTGGCCGCTCGATGAGCCTGCTGGTGTTCGAACACATCCACGGCGAATCACGTGATCGTGGCCAGGCCATGGTCGACCTAATCGATGCTTATCGCAAGAACGGTTTCGAGCTGGATGCGCGAGAGCTGCCGGACTATCTGCCGCTGCTGCTGGAATACCTCTCGCACCGGCCGCAGGCCGAGGCCAAGGACTGGCTGCACCATATCGGCCACATCGCCGGCATGCTCGCCGCACGCGCGGCCGAGCGGCAGCTGCCGCATGCAGTGCTGCTGGAAATCCTGGTCGAGGCGGGCGAGGGCAAGGTCAACCTGGCCGTGCTGCGGCAGCGGGCCAGCGAAGAAGTGCGCGACGACACCGTCGAAGCCATGGACCGCCTATGGGAAGAGGAAGCGGTGCGCTTTGGCGCCGATGCACCTTCGCAGGATTGCGATCCACCCCATCGTTCACCGGCACGCGCGCAGCCGCGGGAGATCCAGCCATGAATTACCTCAATCAGTTCGCCTTCCAGTTCTATCCCTACATCGCGGTGGCGGTGCTGTTGATCGGCAGCTGGGCGCGCTATGACAAGGCCATGTACAGCTGGCGTACCGGCTCCACCCAGTTGCTGTCCGACCGCGGCATGCGCTTTGGCAGCAACTGCTTTCATATCGGCATCATCGCCATCCTCGGTGGCCATTTCGTTGGTCTGTTGACCCCGCATGCGCTGTACGAGCCCTTCATTACTTCATCGCAGAAGCAGTTGCTGGCGATGGTGGTTGGCGGCTTCTTCGGCGCGCTGTGCTTCGTCGGCATCACCATCCTGCTGGTACGCCGGCTGACCAATGCGCGGGTGCGCGCGATCGGCAGTTTCGGTGACACGCTGGTGCTGGTGCTGCTGTTCGCCCAGCTCTGCCTTGGCCTGTACAGCATCAAGGTCTCCGCCGGCCATCTCGATGGCGGGGTGATGGTGATGCTGGCCGAGTGGGCGCAGCATATCGTCACTTTCCGTGCCGGTGCGGCTGACTATGTCGAAGGCGTGCATTGGGTCTACAAGGCACACATCTTCCTTGGCCTGACGCTGGTGCTGATCGCTCCGTTCACCCGCCTGGTGCATGTGTGGAGCGTGCCGATCAGTTACCTGTGGCGTCCATATCAAGTGGTGCGTCGTCGCCAGGCCACGCTGCGCTACGGTCCGCGGGAGTAAACCATGGGCAGCCTGCCACGCATTCTCCCCATCACCGTCATCGACTCGCAGACACCGGTGCCGGCCGAGGCCGGCCACCATCACGATGCCGATGACGGTCCACGCAGCCTGGGCCAACCGGCGCCGTGCAGCCTGTACGTGCAGGACACGCCGATCAGCGAGGCCGATATCGCCCGCGAGATGCAACACCACCGGGCGATGCGCCCGGAGCAGTCACGTGCCGATGCGGCGCGTGCGCTGGTGGTACGCGAGTTGCTACGGCTGGAAGCCGAGCGGCTTGGCCTGGCCGATGCCCCCGGCGTCGGCCAGGAGACCAGCGAGGAAGCACGCATCCAGCAACTGATCGAACAGACGCTGGAAGACCGCGTGCCGACCGAAGACGACTGCCAACGCTACTTCGCGCAGAACCCCGAGCGCTTCCGCTCGCCCGACCGTATCCGCGTGCGCCACATCCTGCTGGCGGCACCGGCCGACGATATCGCTGGCCGGCTGAAAGCCCGCACCCAGGCCGAGCAGCTGATTGCCGAACTGCTGGAGCAGCCGCACCTGTTCGCTGATCTGGCCGCGCGCCACTCGCAATGCCCGTCCAGCAGCGAGGGCGGCGAGCTGGGTTGGCTGCAACGCGGCCAGACCACGCCCGAGTTTGATCGTCAGGTATTCCGCCTGCGGCAAGGCTTGGCGGGTTTCCCGGTGGAATCGCGCTGGGGCTACCACGTGGTCAGCATCGATGCGCTGGAGGCCGGCACGGCGCTCACCTTCGAGCAGGTGCAACCGCAGATCAGCGACTACCTCGAATTGCAGGTGCGCCAGCGCGACGTGCAGCAGTTCCTGCTCGAACTGCGCGAGCGTTACCCGGTGCGCGGGCTTGAAGACATCGAAGCACAGGCTGAGTAAGACGTAATCCCCCAGGAGCGGCAATGAGCCAGAATTTGCAGAACATCAGCAGCGGCGAACAACAACGTGCGCTATGGCTGAGTACCTTCGCCTTCACCGTGTGTTTCGCGGTGTGGATGATCTTCGCCATCATCGGTATCCAGATCAGCGAGCAACTGGGCTTGAACGACACCCAGTTCGGCCTGTTGATCGCCACCCCGGTGCTAACCGGCTCGGTGATCCGCGTCTTCCTCGGCATCTGGTCCGACCAGTTCGGCGGCCGCAAGGTGATGACCCTGGTGATGCTGTGCGGTGCGGTGGCGACCTGGCTGCTGACCTATGCACAGACCTACCCGCAGTTCCTGTTGGCGGCGTTGTTCGTCGGCATCGCCGGTGGCAACTTCTCGGTCGGCGTTACCTATGTGTCCAAGTGGTTCCCGCCGGAGAAGCAGGGCACCGCATTGGGCATCTTCGGTGCCGGCAACATCGGCTCGGCGGTCACCAAGCTGCTGGCGCCGCTGGTGATGGTGGCCTCGGGCTGGATGATGGTGGCCAAGCTGTGGGCTGTCGGCCTGGCGGTCACCGCCATCCTGTTCTATCTGTTCAGCAAGGAAGATCCCTCGCTGGAAGACCGCCGCCGCAGTGGCGTCAAGCCGATGTCCTTCGCCGAGCAGATGGCGCCGCTGAAGAACCTGCAGGTGTGGCGCTTCTCGCTGTACTACTTTTTCGTGTTCGGCGGCTTCGTCGCGCTGGCACTGTGGCTGCCGCATTATCTGGTCGGCGCCTATGGCATGGACGTGGGCACGGCAGGCGTGCTGGCAGCGTGTTACTCGATCCCGGCCAGCCTGTTCCGGGTGGTGGGCGGCTGGATGTCCGACCGCATCGGCGCGCGCCGTGTGATGTACTGGACGCTGGGGGTGTCGGTGATCTGTACCTTCATCCTGGCCTATCCGGATACCCGCTACATCGTGCAGGGCATACACGGCGAGATCAGCTTCCACCTCGCGATCAGTGTGACCCTGTTCACCGTGCTGGTATTCGTGCTCGGCTTTTTCATGTCGCTGGGCAAGGCCGCGGTCTACAAGCACATCCCGGTCTACTACCCGCAGCATGTGGGTTCGGTGGGTGGCGTGGTCGGCATGATCGGCGGCCTCGGCGGCTTCATCCTGCCCATCGTGTTCGGCGCCTTGAATGATGCGCTTGGCATCTGGAGCAGCTGCTTCATGCTGCTGTTCGTACTGGTCAGCATCGCGCTGGCGTGGATGCACTTCGCCATCCGTCGGATGGAGCGTCGCAACTTCCCGCAGCTCGATCGTGAGACCGACCTGCCCGAAGCCATCGATGCCGCCGCTGCGGAGAAACAGCGCCGGGCTTGATCCAGATCAGTGAAACCCGGCGGTCGCTGCGCGAGGATGCTTGCATGTCAGTAGAGACCGCCGGGATGGATGACGCCACATTGCATGTTGCATTGCTGCAGCAACCCGCGCACGTGTTGTTCCCGGCGCCGGCGGAGCTGAGCCCCGGCTTCGCCGAGGCGGGTTGGCGTGCGGCGATGCAGGCCAGCAACGAGCATCTGATTCCACGTGCGTTGACGCTGGGTTTCTGCGCACCCCCACATGAGCTGGAACGCGCCGAGAACGTGCTGGACGCGCTGCTGGTATGCCTGCGCCTGCATGCCAATATGCTGGCCAGCGACCGCGAAGTGGCGGCCATGGTGCTGCAGCCCGGCATCGTCGAGCATCTGCCGCCCGCCCTGCTGGGCCGCCTGTTGGACGCGGTGCCGGAGCAGCTGTGCACCATCGCCCGGCCGCAGGTCGAGGTGCGCCTGGATGCGGCCAGCGATGTCGCACCGGCTGCATTGCGCGAGGTCGGCTGTACCCGGATGACGGTGATCGACCATGCCGGCGTCGATGGGCCGGCGATGCTGGCGCGGGCCCAGCAGGCCGGGTTCACCGCGTGTTACTACCAGCTGCGCGTGCCGTGCTACGCCGATGTGTCGTTCCTGCAACGGCTGCAGCGGGCGCTGGAGCTGGCGCCCGAGCGCATCATCCTGCCGTCGCCTGCCTTGCTGCCCGAGTACCCGTTGGCAACGGACTGGCTGCAGGCCTGGCGGTTGCTGCGTGCAGGCGGCTACCTGCCGCTGGGCGGCGATCACTACCAGCGGCCGGACCTGCCGATGCCGTCGCGCAACGGCGATGGCCAGCGCCATTGCGACCTGCTCGGTGTGCCGCGGCGCGAGCGCCATGACCTGCTGGGGATAGGCGTAGGCGCCTGCAGCCAGATTGGCGATGTCATCTGTCGTATCGAGCCAGAGCCTAGCCACTGGCGCGCCTGCCTGGTGGTTGGCCAACCCGGCATTTCGTCCGGGCTTATTCTTTCCGAGCATGAACGCATGACCGATGAGGTGGTGCAGAGCCTGGCCTGTGACCACGCGCTGGACATGCGTGCGTTTGAATGGCGCAACGCGCAGCCGTTCGATGCCTGTTTCGAGCACGCATGGGAGCGCGTCGGCATGTTCATCGAGCGCGGTTGGCTGCGCCGTGACGGCGACATGTTGTTGATCCAGAACGAAGGTGAGCTGCTGTGGCGTATGATCGCAGCGTGCTTCCGCCCCTTGGCCGCTGTTGCTTGAAAACGGAATGACGCCAACAAATCCACCACCGCGCGGGCCGCAGGGTTCCGCCACGCCGAATCCAGCCGCTGCCGGCGACGGTGACGCGCTGCATTTCTGCACGACCTGTGCGTTCTCTGATGCCTGCAGCTCGCAGGGCTATGACAAGACCGCGTTGAACGAGCTGCACGTGATGGTCGACCACGTTGGGCCGTACCACGCCGGTGACTACATCTTCCGCGCAGGCGAGCCCTTCGATTCCATCGCTGCAGTGCGCGCAGGCATGGTCAAGACCTTCGTCGACGACAGCCTCGGCAACGAGCAGGTGCTGGGCTTCGCCTTGCCTGGTGAAGTGATCGGCTTGAACGCCATCCACGGTTCGCGCTATCCCTGTAATGCGGTGGCACTGGATACCGTGCATCTGTGCCGCATCTCATTTCCGCGCATCAGCATGCTGGCCAGTCGTATGCCCGGTCTGCAGGCCAAGCTGTTCAGCCTGCTCAGCGCCGAGATCGGCAAGGCCGCCTTGCTGGCCGCCAACTACCGCACCGAGGAACGCATGGCCGCGTTCCTGCTGGATATCTCCAGCCGCTATGCGCGACGAGGATTTTCGGCGCACCGTTTCAACCTGACCATGACCCGTACCGAGATCGCCAATTACCTGCGCATGGCCCCGGAAACCGCCAGCCGGGTGCTGCGCCGTTTGAGCGACGAAGAAGTCATCGCGGTGAAGCAGCGCGAGATCATCCTGCTGCAACCGGAGCGTCTGGCCTTGATGGCGGCCACCGATGACGCAAGCGAATGATGCCCAACCGAGGATGCATGCATGAACAAGCTGTGGGCGTTGTTGTTGCTGGCTGCCGCGCTGCCGGCAGGCGCGGCTGACCTGACGGTCTCCGCGGCTTCCAGCCTGACCGAGAGTTTCCGCGAGATATCCAGCGCGTACGAGAAGGCCAACCCGGGCACGAAGGTCGACCTGAACTTCGCTGCCTCCGGCACCTTGCTGCAGCAGATTGCACGCGGCGCGCCGGTCGATGTGCTGGCCTCGGCCGATCAGGCCACGATGGCGCAGGCTACTACCGAAGGCCTGATTGATCCGGCGACCCAGCACGTATTCGCACAGAACAGCCTGTGGGTGGTGGTGCCGCCGCAGGCCAGCAACAAGCCGACCACGTTGGCGGCGCTGGCCAAGGCCGATGTGAAGCGCGTTGCCATCGGCAATCCCGATAGCGTGCCGGTGGGGCGCTATGCACGCGGTGCGCTGCAGCAGGCCGGCGTGTGGCCGGCAGTGCAGGCCAAGATGATCAGCACCCAGAACGTGCGCCAGTCACTGGACTATGTGGCACGTGGTGAAGTGGATGCAGGCTTCGTCTACGCCACCGACGCGCAGGCGATGAGCGAGCGCGTGCAGCGCGCCTTCCAGGTGCCGGTTGCAGGCGGCATCAGCTATCCGCTGGCAATGGTGAAGACCAGCCGCAATGCCGCCGAAGCCAAGCGCTTCATCGCCTTCGTGCGCTCGGCGCAGGGCCAGGCCATCCTGCACAGGCACGGCTTCGGCAGCCCTTGATGGTGGATCTGGACTGGAGCGCGCTGTGGTTGTCGCTGAAGGTGGCCGGCTGGGCGACCGCCATCAACCTCGTGCTCGGTGTCGGATTTGGTGCCTTGCTGGCGCGGCGGCGCTTTCCCGGCCGAGAGTTGCTGGACACGATATTCACCCTGCCGATGGTGTTGCCGCCGACGGTGCTGGGCTATTACCTGCTGGTGCTGATCGGCAGCAAGGGCGCGCTTGGTGCATGGCTGGAAAACAGCTTTGGCATCAATCTTGTGTTTACCTGGCAGGCAGCGGTGATCGCTGCCGCAATCGCTTCGTTTCCGTTGGTGTTCAAGCCGGCGCGTGCGGCCTTCGAGGATGTGGATGGGCAGCTGGAACAGGCCGCGCGTACCTTGGGCGTATCCGAGCTGGCGCTGTTCTTCCGGGTGACCTTGCCGCTGGCATGGCGCGGCATTCTTGCCGGCCTGCTGCTGGCGTTCGCCCGTGCGATGGGTGAGTTCGGCGCCACCATCATGGTTGCCGGCAGCATTCCCGGCCGCACCCAGACCTTGTCCATCGCCATCTACGAGGCGGTGCAGGCCGGCAATGACGGTCGCGCCAACGCCTTGGTGCTGCTGTCCTCGCTGGTCTGCATCAGCGTGCTGCTGCTTGCCGCACGATTGGTCGGGCGGCGGCAGGAGGGGGCGCACAATGTGGCTTGAGCTCGACGTTCAACGCAAGCTGCAGGCCGCAGGGCAGCAGTTCCAGCTACAGGCGGCCTTGCGTTGCACCCAGCCCAACGTGGTGTTGTTCGGCCCGTCTGGTGCAGGCAAGAGTCTGACGCTGAAGGCCATCGCCGGGTTGCTGCAGCCGGATGCTGGTGTGGTCCGCATGCAAGGGAAAGCGCTGTTTGATGC
This sequence comes from Stenotrophomonas sp. STEN022, assembly GCF_056760155.1. Taxonomy (NCBI): domain Bacteria; kingdom Pseudomonadati; phylum Pseudomonadota; class Gammaproteobacteria; order Lysobacterales; family Lysobacteraceae; genus Stenotrophomonas; species Stenotrophomonas sp. STEN022. The sequence goes on along the minus strand of NZ_JBRREG010000093.1, from coordinate 9,463 downwards.
GGCGGCAGGTATCAACCTGTCACCGCAGCGACGCCGCATCGGCTATGTGTTCCAGGACTACGCCTTGTTCCCGCATTTGACGGTGCGGCAGAACGTGGGTTTCGGCCTGCAGCAGGGTTTGTTGAATCCGTCGCGCGTCCGCCGCGTCGATGCGGTGGAGCAATGGCTGCAGGCATTCCGCATCGATCATCTCGGTGACCTGCTGCCGTCGCAGATCTCTGGCGGCCAGCGTCAGCGCACCGCCTTGGCACGGGCGCTGGTGACCAAGCCGCAGGCGCTGCTGCTGGATGAGCCGTTCGCTGCACTTGACCACGCGCTGCGTGCGCATCTGCGCCAGGAGCTTGAAACGGTGCTGGACCAGACCGGCATCCCGCTGCTGCTGATCAGCCATGACCCGGAAGATGTGGACATGTTCGGTCAGCAGGTGGTGCATCTGGCTGATGGCCGCGTGCAGGCCTGAGCGCGGCGCTCAGTCCGGCTTGCCGTCCGCACGCGGGCGCCAGTAGATCCATTCCAGCCGCAGCAGCCACGGTGCAAGTACCAGCAGCCAGCCGGCAGCGGCCACGGCATGCCAGCGCCAGGGATCGTCCAGCAGCGGTGCGAGGATGCGCAGCACTGCAACCAGTTGCAGGCCGAGCAGGGCGATCCAGGCGACCACCGGCATCACCAGCGCACGCCCGGAATGGCCTTGGGTTACGCGGGTGACCATCGCCACCAGCAGGCTGCCGAACAGGCCAATGACCAAGGCATGCAGTGGCGCGCGTTCCAGCCAGCCGGGGTGACCGGTCAGCGCGGCAATGTCCTGCAGCAGATACAGCAGGGTCGCCAGCGGCCACCACGCCAGCCCGTAGAACAACACCGCCAGCAAGGCCGGTTTGGGGCCACGTGGCCACCAGTGCCATAGCGAGTACAGCGACAACAACAGCAAGCCGGCATCGGCCAGCAGCGTCGCCAACGGCTGCTGCAGCTGTTCCCCGGCCAGATGCAGCAGGCACAGTCCCCACAAGATGGCCAACCATTGCGGTGGCCGCCAGGCCTGGTAGCCCGGCACCACATTGCCGGCGAAGAACGGAAACATGCGGTGGGCGACGCTGGCGTAGATCGGCAACAACAGCCCGAAAGTGCCAAGCGACACACTCAATGCCTGCCAGCGGACATCGCCGCCTGCCGCAGCGATGGCGAAGCACAGCAGGCCGATCCAGCCCAATAGCAAGGCGGACCAGCACGACCACGCATGCCAGGTGCGGCCTTTCTCCTGCAGCAGCAAACGGCCGAGCGCGACAAGCCCGAAGGTCCAACCGAACAGCGCCAACAGCAGGGCGAGCCAAATGCCCGGCTGCCAGCCGATGCTGGCTGCGAGCAGTGCGATCTGCGCGCCGAAGAGGCCGCCGCCAATGCCCGCGTATTGCCACCGCGGCAGCGCCGGCAATCCCATCCAGCGCGGGAACACGGTCAACAGAAAGCCGAAGATGAAACTGGGCAGCACAAGATATTGCATCCACAGCCCATGCAGCCAGGTCGGCGGCAAAGCGGGAGCGGGCAGGGGAGTGCCCAGCTGCAGCCCGCCCAGCCACAGCGCCCACCAGCCCATCGCCAGCCCGAGGTTGCAGACACCAATGAAGAACAGCAGCCGATGTGGCGCGTTGAGGACGGTCAGGGTGGAGGCGCTGCTGTTCATTGCATGAGTATCCGAGCGGGCGTGGTCGGGGGAACTGACCAATATCAAGCGGGGTTGCGCTATGGGAGTTTGGCGAGCACTTGTTGGCAGTATCCGACCGCGGCGGTCATCCGCCGTCTCTTGCCTGTAGCGTGGGCTTCCCTTTGTGCTGCTCTTGGGGCAACACTGCACCGGTCGGTCATCCGTTCCCGCGGGGAAGCGCAACGATGTTCGGAAGCAGCGTCGTAGTCTGGTCGGTGGTACGCCGGTTCGTGCTGGCAGTCGCGCTCGTCCCGCTGGCTGCGCTGGTGCTGCCGGCCACGGCGGCAGCCGCCAATGAGCAGGCGCAGGTTGAGGGGCCGGTTCCAGCGACGGTACGCTTTTACAACCGCGATATCCTGACCTTCCGCAGTGGGTTCATGGGCCGCTCGCCGTCGCAACGTGCCGCGGTCACCGAATTCAACATCAAGCGGATTGTTGATGAGCCCGGCGTGCCCAGGGTCACCTTCAACGACACCGCCGATGGCGCGATCCTGCTGCTTGGGGGCGAGGTGGTCACTCTCATCACGCCTGCCGATGTTGATAGCGCGCAGGGCGAGACGCTGAACCAGGTGCGTGAGGCGGTACGCAGCCGGCTCGACGACGCGGTCGTCGCGGCTGAGCGTGCGCCGGGCCGTGTGGTCCGGGGTGTCCTGCATTGTCTTGTTGCCACGCTGTTGGCGGGTGTGTTGATCTGGCTTATGGCTTGGGCCGCGCGCAGGTTTCGCGCGGCGACGCTGGCATGGGTCGGTCGAAAGGCAGGGACGCTGCGCAGCGCGCCGGTGAAGCAGATGTTGCATGGGGCAAATGCGCTGGCCGATTGGTTGTCGCGCGCAGTGCTGCTGGTGGCGGTGTTGTTGCTGGCAGAGGAATGGCTGCGCTACGTATTCCATCAGTTCGATTACACCCAGCCCTGGGCCAGGGCGATGACGGCCTGGGTTGCCGCCCAAGCCAAGGCCTGGCTGTGGGCAGGCGTGGCGGCGATCCCGGGGTTGGTCACCGCGGTGATCATTTTTCTGTTGGCGCGGCTGTGCAGCCAGATTGTCGGCTTGTTGTTCCGGGGCGTGCAGAACGGACGCTTCCAGTTGTTTGGCATCGACCGCCAACTGGCCGAACCCAGCCGCAAGCTGACCGTGGGGGGTATCTGGCTGTTTGCGCTGGTGATGGCCTATCCCTATCTGCCCGGCTCAGGCAGCGACGCCTTCAAGGGTCTGAGCGTACTGCTGGGCGTGATGATATCGCTGGGCGGCTCCAGCATCGTTGGTCAGGCAGCGGCAGGTTTCACCCTGCTTTATGCGCGGACGATGTCGATTGGTGACCTGGTCAAGGTGGCCGATGTCGAGGGGCAGGTGATCCAGATTGGTTTGTTCACTACCCGCATCCGCACCCTGACCGGGGTGGAAGTCAGTCTTCCCAACATGCACGTGCTCAGTGGCAAATTGTTGAATTACTCGCGCGATCCCCAGGCTGCCGGCATGTGGCTGGAGACCGGCGTCACCATCGGCTATGACACGCCGTGGCGGCAGGTGCAGCGCTTGCTGCTGGATGCGGCCGGCATGACCACACATGTGCAGAGCGTGCCTGCCGCCTATGTGTTGCAGACCGCGCTCAATGACTTCTATGTCGCCTATGTGCTGCGCGTGCATATCGTTGAGTTCCCGCTGCGCGCGGAGATCCTCAGCGCGCTGCATGCCAACATCCAGGATGCGTTCAACGCGGCCGGGGTGCAGATCATGTCGCCCAACTACATTGCCGACCCTGAGCAGCCGAAGATCGTGGCGCCCGCCGATTGGGACCCGCAGGGCCCGTCAGCGTGATCGCCGCGCAGGTAGCCGTTGCCTGACCAACTCGTCGCGCACGGCTGACATGTGCGCGGCGTAAGCTTGCCAAAACCTGCTCCGCAGCCGCTCAAAGGCTTGCCCTGCCTTGGTTTGCCGCGCTGCCGCAAGGCCTTTGCGCGGCGGCTCGCTAAACTGATTTCATTTGCAACGGAGGTCGTATGGCTGGTTTTCGTCCGGTGTCGCTGATTGGCGTGCCTACCGATGTGGGTGCCGGTGCGCGCGGCGCGCGGCTTGGCCCGGAGGCGTTGCGCATTGCCGGCTTGCCTGAGGCGCTGGTCGAACGCGGCGTGGACGTGCGCGACGTTGGCAACCTTGATGGCCCGCGCAATCCGTGGACCGGCCCGGTGCAGGGCTACCGTCATCTCGACGAAGTGGTCGCATGGAACCACGCGCTGATGGAGGCGAGTTACGCCGAGCTGAAGGAAGGCCGCATGCCGATCATGCTTGGCGGCGACCATTGCCTCGGCGTGGGGTCGATCACCGCGGTCGCGCGTTGGTGCCGTGAGCAGGGCAAGCAGCTGCGCGTGCTGTGGCTGGATGCGCATTCGGACTTCAACACCTCCGATGTCACCCCGTCAGGCAACATCCACGGCATGCCGGTGGCCTGCCTGTGCGGCCTCGGGCCGGAAGGCTTGACCCACCTCGGCGGCAGTGCCCCGGCGATCGCACCATGGCAGGTCCACCAGATCGGCATCCGCTCGGTTGACCCGGAAGAGAAGCGCCTGATCAAGCAGCACCGCGTGGATGTCTACGACATGCGCTACATCGACGAGGCAGGGATGAAGCGGACAATGGAAGCCGCGCTGCATGGCATTGATGCCAATACCCATCTGCACGTCAGTTTCGACGTGGACTTCCTCGACCCCAGCATCGCGCCGGGCGTCGGCACCACGGTTCCGGGCGGCGTCAATTACCGCGAGGCGCAGCTGGTGATGGAGATGATTGCCGACACCGGGCTGATGGGCTCGCTGGACATCGTCGAGCTGAACCCCTTGCTTGATCACCAGAACCGCACCGCCGAGCTGGCCGTGGACCTGGTGGAGAGTCTGTTTGGCAAATCCACGCTGATGCGGGATTAACGATTAGAAGACATCACTGAACGTGTGCTGCGCGACTTCACGCGGAGCACACGCTGCAGCCGCCAGATTCGTCTTCACACGCGGAATGACCGGCGTCGGTTCCTGGGCACGGCTTCCGCCTTATCAGTGAGGAGATGATCAACGATGAAGCGATTACTGATGTTGGCCCTGGTGGGTGCGTTCTCGGTTGGCATGCTCAGCGGCTGCAACACCGTAGCCGGCGCTGGCAAGGATATGCAGAAGGCGGGCGAAAAGGTCGAAGACAAGGCGCAGGATTGCAAAGACGGCAAGTGCTGATGAACGCGCGGTCCCTTGCGGACCGCACCGATGGAACCACCACAGGAGAATCACATGAAGCGTTTGGTCGCCCTGATGTTGTTGTCGCTGTTCTCGGTCGCGGTGCTGTCCGGCTGCAATACGGTTGCCGGTGCCGGCAAAGACGTGCAGAAGGTGGGCGAGAAAGTTGAAGGTGCTGCCAAGGGACATTGATCCCGCAGTACCACCCAGATGAACGAAGAGGCCGGCAATGCCGGCCTTTTTCACGCCTGGGTCTGTTAGCTGAAGCAGTGTTCACCAAGGTCAGCAGCACACAACGAAACATGGACCCGATGCCAACAGCGCTGCAGCGAAGGTGGTCCCACGCGAATCAACCGCGTATCCCCCGAAGGAGCAGCGTAATGAACAAAGACATCATTTCCGGCAAGTGGACCCAGCTCAAGGGCAAGGTACAGGCCAAGTGGGGCGACATCACCGACGATGACATGAAGGTGGCCGAAGGCAACGCCGAATATCTCGCAGGTCGCCTGCAGGAACGTTATGGCTGGGCCAAGGACCGTGCCGAAACCGAAGTGCGCGACTTCCAGAAGGCGCTGCACAAGGACTATCCGGACTACCACTGATGTCGGGTGATTGAGGCAGAACTCTGGTTCAGTCGCTTACCCGGACTATTGCGGGCGGTTCACCGCGAGTTGCTATAACCGCCAGCGTGCAGCTTTGAGCCCCTCTCCCCTTGTGGGAGAGGGGTTGGGGAGAGGGGTTGGGGAGATGGGTTGGGGAGATGGGTTGGGGAGAGGGGAAAGGGCCGCTGAAAGCGGCCCTTTGTGCATCCCGGATGCAATAAATAAAAACTCAACGCCCACGCGCAGGCGGGTCCGGCACAAAACCACTCGGGAACGCCTGCGGCGAGTTGTCCACGTGGCGATGACCGCGCGGCAGGATGCCCATCGCCACCAGCCGCTGCCGCGAATCATAACGTACCTCGCTGACCTGCACCGGGTTACGGCTGGCACGCTCGAAGCTGGTCAAAGACGAACTCGACCATTCACGTTCACCGTGACCGGTGCCCAAGCGCTGCCGCGATTCGCTCTTGGCCATTGCGCTGGGCGCAGCGGCTTCGGCGGCGCGCCCTGTTGCATTGGCACTGGCCTCGGCACGGTCCTCGTACTGCGGCATCGGCCGCGGCATGGGCCTCGGCGCCGGCAGTGGGCGCACGTCATACACCGGCCGGCGCGCCTCGTTGAACACTGCGATGCCGATCACCCCAACATTGGCCGGGCGGCCGGTGCGGCTGGCGTAGCTGTCGCTGGAGCTGGTGAACACGAACTGCGCCACCTCGGCATTGGATTTGCGCCAGCCGGTGATCTCGCTGCTCTGCCACGGCTCCAGTACATAGCCGGACTGGCTGGGTGAGGCAGTCTGGCCGGTGATGGCATTGACCCCGTCCACCGACAGCACCACCAGCACGCGCTGGCCGCTGCGGTTCTGCATGCGCACGCTGTAGCGGTGGCCGGGGCTGCCGGCCACCCATTGCTGGCCCCGGTGCGGGTGCAGGTCCAGCTCCTGCCCGTCGTCGCGGTCGATCACCGACAGCTGCACCGGACCCTCATCTGCCGGCCGTACCGGGCTGAACCCGCATAGCGCGACAACCGACAACACACTGGCTAGAAAACGGTACATGGCAGGCTCCTTGGCGGGGTACGTGGCTTGAAACGGCCAGGCGCGGGCAATGGGGTTGAGGGCGGGGACAGGCTGGGGCGGTTACACTGGCCCGGTTCATCCGCTCGTCAGCTTGGTTTACATGACTACCCGCGTCCTCACCGGCATCACCCCTTCCGGCACTCCCCATCTCGGCAATTACGTCGGCGCGATCCGCCCGGCCATTGCCGCCAGCCAGGCCTCGGATATCGAGAGCTTCTTCTTCCTGGCCGACCTGCACAGCCTGATCAAGGCGCAGGAGCCCGAGCGCACCCAGCGTTCGACGCTGGAGATCGCCGCCAGCTGGCTGGCCTGCGGTCTGGACCCGGACAAGGTGTGGTTCTACCGGCAGAGTGACATCCCGGAAACCACCGAGCTGATGTGGTTCCTCACCGTGGTCGCCAGCAAGGGCATCCTCAACCGCGCCCATGCCTACAAGGCGGCGGTGGACAAGAACCGCGAGGAACAGCTCGACGACGATGCAGGCGTCAGCGCCGGCCTGTTCATGTACCCGGTGCTGATGGCCGCGGACATTTTGATTTTCAACGCCAACAAGGTGCCGGTGGGTCGTGACCAGATCCAGCACATCGAGATGGCGCGCGATTTCGCCCAGCGCTTCAACCACGTCTACGGCAAGGAATATTTCGCCCTGCCGGAAGTGATCATCGACGAACAGGTGGCCACCCTGGCTGGCCTGGACGGTCGCAAGATGAGCAAGAGCTACAGCAACACCATCCCGCTGTTCGTGCCACGCGAGGAGCTGAAGAAGCTGGTGTTCTCCATCCTCACCGACTCGCGCCTGCCGGGCGAGCCCAAGGACACCGAGGGCTCGGCGCTGTTCCAGATGTACCAGGCCTTCGCCAGCCCGGAGCAGACTGCAGCCTTCGCCAAGGCCTTTGCCGACGGCATCAGCTGGGGCGATGCCAAGCAGCAGCTGTTCGAACGCATCGACGCCGAGCTGTCGCCGCTGCGCGAGCGCTACAACGCCTTGATGGCCGAGCCCGAGAAGATCGAGGCGATCCTGCGCAAGCGTGGCCAGCAGCTGCGCGAGCAGTTCGCCATCCCGCTGCTGAAGGAACTGCGCCACGCCGTTGGCCTGCGCGATCTGTCTGCCGCCGGTGACAAGCCCAGGGCGGCAGCCGCTGCCAAGGCGGCGCTGCCGCTGTTCAAGCAGTACCGCGAGAAGGACGGTCGCTTCTACTTCAAGCTGCTCGATGGCGAGGGCACGCTGCTGATCCAGAGCGAAGGCTTTGATTCGCCGCGCGATGCCGGCCAGTTGATCGCCGTGCTCAAGCAGGCCGAGCAGGGCGATGCACTGCAGAGCAAGCTGCTCAAGGTCGAAGTGGAAGTGGAGCCGGTGCTGGCGGCATTGCGCGAACTGCGCGAGGCTGCGGCGAAGGAGTAATCACCCTGTGGAGGAGCACGTCGATGGCCTGGTTGTCGTTGTTGTTGTTTCTCCCTTGGTTCTGCGTGATGGCGGCGCTGTACTGGTGGTTCCCGCGCCAGCCGCGCAATCGCACACGCACTTTGTTTGATGCATCGATGCTGGTGCTGGCCCTGGTGGCCAGCATCGGCTTCATGTTGTGGGGCTACCAGGTGGGCGCCACCGAGGTGGCCGAAGGCCTGTGGAAACAGATCCTCGCCGTGCTGTATGCCTACGGCGGCTTTCTGGCGGTAATGGTGCTGGCATTGTTGCTGCGTCCGCGCGTACTGCAGCACTGAGCTGACGCGGCTGCGACAAAAGTCCGGGTTGAGTGCGGGCAGGGCGGCTGGCAGGATCGAAGCCAGTTTCTGCCGGAGTTGCCGCATGTCTCTTGCCCATGGCATCCACACCATCGATACCGCGTTCCAGCGCGATCACTTCGATGCGGCCTACCTGATCGTGCAGGACGGACGTGGCGCGTTCGTCGATTGCGGTACCACCCACTCGCTGCCCAATCTGCTGGCCTGCGTTGCGCAGGCTGGCCTGGCGCCTGCGGATATCGACTGGCTGATCGTCACCCATGTGCATCTGGATCATGCCGGCGGCGCCGGTGCGCTGATGCAGCAGCTGCCCAATGCGCGGTTGGTCGTGCACCCGCGTGGCGCCCAGCACATGATCGATCCGACCCGGCTGATCGCCGGTGCAACAGCGGTGTATGGCGAAGCCGAGATCGCGCGCAGCTACGGCCAGATCGTGCCGGTGCCGGCCGAGCGCGTGGTGGTTGCCGAGGATGGGCATCGGGTTTTGTTGGCTGGTCGCGAGCTGGTCTGCGTGGACACGCCGGGACATGCACGGCATCACTTCTGCGTGTGGGATGCGGCCAGTCGCAGCTGGTTCACCGGCGACACGTTTGGCCTGTCGTATCGCGAGCTGGATCATGCTGGCGGTGCTTTCATCATTCCCACCTCCTCACCGGTGCAGTTCGAGCCGGAGGCAATGCATGCCTCGATCCTGCGCTTGATGCAGGAAGCACCGGAAGGGATGTACCTGACCCACTACGGCCGCGTCGAAGGTACGGCGCGCTTGGCCAAGGAACTGCACGAGCAGATCGACGCGATGGTTGCGATCGCACAGCGCTGCAACGGCGAGCCGGAGCGCCATCGCCTGCTGGTGGGTGCGCTCGGTGCGCTGTACGTAGCGCGATTGAGATTGCAGGGCAGCCCGCTGGATGCATCTGAAGTGCTGCGGGTGCTGGCAATGGACATCGAGCTCAATGCGCAAGGTCTGGCCTGCTGGCTGGACCGCGAGAAGCGCTGAAAGCGAGCAGACGTCCTGTAGTGCCGAGCCATGCTCGGCAGAGGCTTTTCCGACAATGCCGAAGATCAACGCAGGAGCAGCGTCAGCCGCGAAGCCACGACCAGAACAGAAGCGGTGAAGCACACCCCTCCCC
>NZ_JBRREG010000092.1:0-19379 GCF_056760155.1 Stenotrophomonas sp. STEN022 | reverse complement strand
TCCCTCGCCCCCGGGCCCCTCCTGCCCGCCCCGCGCCTCCCCCCCCCCCCCCCACCCCCCCCCCCCCCCCCCCCCCCCCCCCCCCCCACACTACAGGTGTTGCTCTCAGTTCTTCTTGGCAGGCGCTGCAGGTGCCGGCACGGCGGCGCCCTTGGCGACGCGGATGCCATTGGCCTTCATCCAGGCATCGAACTGATCGGCGCTCATCTTCTGCTCGCCCTGCTGCATCATGAAACGGTAATTGCCCAGTGAATCCTTCTCGGCCAGCGGCGTCTCCACCCGCACTTCGATCACCTTGTCATCGACTTTCGCAGCCTTCTTGCCCGAACTGGCGCAACCGGCCAACACCGCAAGCGAAGCCGCCACGAGAACGAAGCCAGAGACACGGGAAAGAGCTTGCATGGCAATAACCTCAAGTAATTAGAGTCGCAGTCTAATCCACCATCTCACCAAGTGCAGCTATTTATCTGAATTTATTGAACTTAGTCACTCGCACTGACATGCGTTGTTTTGCTGGCAGCCTGCAGCGCATTCAGCTCTGCCAGGCTCAACTCCCGCCATTGGCCCTTGCCCAGCTCCCCCAACTGCACCGGCCCTATCGCCACCCGCATCAAACGCAGTACTTCCAGCCCCAAGGCCTTGAGCAGGCGCCGGATGTGGCGGTTGCGGCCCTCGTCCAGCACCACCTCCAACCAGGCGGTACGTTCGCCATGCCGCAGCAGCTGTACCGAATGCGCCGCCAGGCTTTCGCCCTCGTCGTCGATGCCTGCGTGCATACGCTCGAGCAACGCCGCATCGGGCACAGCATCTACCTGTACCCGGTAGGTTTTCAATGGGCCGGTACTGGGCTCGGTGAGACGCGCCGCCCACTCCGGATCATTGCTGAAGAACAGCAGGCCTTCACTGGCCTTGTCCAGGCGCCCTACCGGCGCCATCCACGGCAGCCCGGCTCCCTCGAAACACTGGTAGACGGTGTCGCGGCCCTGCTCGTCCTGCACCGTGGTGACCAGACCACGCGGCTTGTTCAAGGCCAGATAGAGTCGTCGCGGTGCTGACAACGGCAAGCCGTCCAGCAACACCTGCTGGCGACCGGCAATCACCGGAAACTCCGGGTCACGCACCACCTTGCCATCCACGCTGACGCGGCCATCGAGCACCCGCCGCGCAGCTTCGGTGCGCGAGCAAACACCAGCCTTGGACAGCACCCGTGCAAGACCATGCCGAACCCCGGCAGGGGCGGCCTTGCCAGCGCGCGCAGCGCTGTTGGGCGCGCGCGAAAGCAAACGCCCGCCGGGTGTTGCGCGGCGGGCGTGCGGAGAATACGGCGGCTTGGACGACGACATCGGGGCTGCGAGCGGCTGTTGCCGCCTTACTTGACCTCGGCGGCTGGCTGCGCGGCAGCCGGTGCTGCAGCCGGATCGGTCGGGGCCGGACGCGCCTTGACCACGCGCACACCGCGCGCCTTCATCCAGGCATCGAATTCTTCGGCGGTCATGCGCTTGCCGTTCTGGCTCATGTCAAAACGCCACGGCGTGTTGTCGAACTCGGTCTGCGGCTTGTAGGCAGCCGGATCGTTGGCGTTGATTGCCGGACGCGCCGGAATGGCGTTGGCCACGTTGTTGCAGCTCTCAACGCGCAGGCGCATCAGCACGCGGTCCAGCGACTGCTCATCACCACCAGCCGAGCTCAGCACACCCGACGGCATGCCCAACTGGCCCGGACGCACATACAGCTCCGACGCCACCGGTGCGATCAACGAGGTCGCCAGCGGTGCCGGCGTCACTGAACTGGCCGAGCAATCCACGGCTGCATGGGCGGCAGGCACAAATGCCAGGGCGACAAGACCAGCCAGAGCGATACGCAGCATTGAATTTCCATTCGGCAAGTTAACGCGGCGAGTGTAGGCAGCGCCCGCAGCGCTTTCAACCGTTATATGCGCGCAAATCGCGATTATCCGCCGACGTCACACAAATTACGCGCAGGAAAAGCCGCCGACGCAGAAACAAACAAGGCCCGGCAGATGCCGGGCCTTGTTCTCAAACTATGGTACTGAAACCGAAGCGTCCGATTAGTTCTGGACGTTCAGCTCGGTACGACGGTTCTTTGCGCGACCTTCCGGGTTGTCCGAACCATCAGCATTGGTGTTCGGAGCAATCGGACGGCTCTCGCCGTAGCCGATCGGGCCCTGCAGACGAGCAGCCGACACACCGTTGGTGGTCAGGTAGTCGTACACAGCCTTGGCGCGACGCTCGGACAGCTTCTGGTTGTAAGCGTCGGTACCCTTCGAGTCGGTGTGACCGGCAACTTCAACGCGCAGATCCGGGTAACGCTTCAGGATCTCGGTGGCTTCGCTCAGGATCGACACGGCGTCCGGACGCAGGGTGGCCTTGTCGAAATCGAAGTTGACACCCTTCAGATCGATCGAGACCGGCACCGGGCAACCGTCCGGACCAATGGTCTGGCCAGGCTGCGAGGTCGGGCACTTGTCGTCGCAGTTGTTGACGCCGTCACCGTCGTCATCCAGGTCTGCGCAGCTCGGAGCAACCGGAGCCGGTGCCGGAGCAACAGCGGCGGTCGGAGCCGGGCCCAGCGGGATCACGACGCCAACCGAAGCCAGCACGTCGCCGAACCAATCCTGGTTCTTGGAGCCGGTCAGGTTCGGAGCAATGCTCTGGTCGTCGAAGTCAGCGCGGTAAGCCAGTTCAGCACGCACAGCGACGCGCTTTTCGAAGGTGGTCTGCAGACCAACGCCGACCTTGGCGGCCAGGTTGCCGTCCTTGCGATCCTTCAGCAGGCCGCCGGACTGGTACTCTTCTTCCGACTTCTGGTAGCCCAGACCTGCCAGCAGGTACGGGTTCCAGCCACGGCCTTCCTGGATGAAGTGGCGACGCAGGTCCAGCGAAACGCCGTACTGCGACCAGTTCTGGTCCTGGTTGTTGTCGAAGTTCGGGTTCTGATAGTTCAGCTCACCGTCCAGCGACCAGTTCGGGCTGATGAACTTGCCCAGACCCAGCGTGGCGAACGGGGCGTCGTTGGTGCCACGATCGCCGTCCTGGAAGTTGAAGCCGGCCGAACCGGTCAGGTACCAGCGGTCGTCAAATTCCTGAGCCGAAGCGGCCTGGGCGAAAGCCAGACCACCGAGCAGCGCGGCAGTAAGGATCTTCTTGTTCATGAAATACAGCTCCTTGTTTCGGGGGTATGAAACCGGTAGAGGCATGGTCCAGCACAGCGATATTCTTCGTCGCGTTCAGAGACGGCCGTTTCCTCACGCCATCGCGGTGCACATTATGCGCTTGGCCGTGAAGGCGATGTTAACAGGCTCGTAACAAATGCAGCGACCACCAGACCCCTACGTGTCCGGCTTGGCGCAACGTATACAGCTTGATCAAAGGACGCAAGAGTCAGCTATCGCAAGGCTTCCCGGGAAAATGCTGCGGCGCAGCTGATTTCCTGTGACAAACCCTTTATTAACAGGGCTTGCGTCGCCGGTTACCGCCAGCTGAATCGTTTGCTCGGTATGATGATTTTGCTCCCCCGCCACGGAACTTTTCCGCATGAAAGCAATCGGCCTGACCCACTATCTCCCCATTGATGAACCGGACGCATTGCTGGACCTGACCCTGCCCGTCCCAGCTGCGCCGTCTGGCCAGGACTTGCTTGTTCAGGTTCAGGCTGTTTCTGTCAATCCGGTGGACGCCAAACTGCGCGGCGCCAAGCCGGGCGAGGAAAACCCACCCCGGATACTCGGCTTTGACGCCGCAGGCACCGTGGTCGCGGTAGGTCCTGAGGTGACTGCGTTTGAAATTGGCGATGAGGTTTATTACGCCGGTGACGTCACCCGTCCGGGTTGCAACGCGCAATTGCAACTGGTGGACGAACGCCTGGTGGGTCGCAAACCAACCACCCTGGACTTCGCCGAAGCAGCCGCATTGCCATTGACCACGCTTACTGCATGGGAACTGCTGTTCCAGCGCATGCCCTATCAGCTGGACGGGCGCCGCAATGTCGGCAAGACCTTGCTGGTGATTGGCGGTGCCGGCGGCGTGGGTTCGATGGCGATACAGCTTGGCCGTCATGCCGGTTTCACCGTGGTGGCCACCGCCTCCCGCCCGCAAAGCGTGCAATGGTGCGAGCAGATGGGGGCGACCCACGTAATCGATCATCGTCAGCCGTTGGCGACACAGCTGCAGGCGCTGGGCATCAGCAGCGTGGATGCGGCACTGAATCTGGCCAATACCGATCTGTACTGGCAACAGCTGGGCGAACTGCTTGCGCCGCAGGGCCATGTCGGGCTGATCGTCGAGCCTGCCGGTGAGCTGCGTATCGGCGATCCCTATAAAGCCAAGTGCATCGGTATCCACTGGGAATTCATGTTTGCCCGCGCCCGCTTCCGCACCGCGGACATGATCGAGCAGCACCGCATCCTGACCCGCGCGGCCAGCCTGATCGACGCAGGCGAACTGCGTACCACCCTCAGTGAGCGCCTGGGCACGATCAACGCAGAAAACCTGCGCCAGGCCCACCGCCAGATGGAGGCCGGCAGCACCATCGGCAAACTGGCACTGGAAGGCTGGGACTGAGCTACACGCCACAGCACGTTGCGCCACGCAGATGTGGCGCAACGCCTCTATCTATATGTCTGCGCTGCAGGCAGCACTCTGATCCTCGGACCATGCCTTCCCTGATACTCGTCTCGCGCCTGCTGCAACTGCTGCTGGGCCTGTTCCTGTTTGGTATCGCCTCTTCCTTGATGATCCGTGCCGGCATCGGCATCGCGCCCTGGGATGTATTGAGCCAAGGGATCGCGCTGCGCAGCGGCTGGGGCTTCGGCCTGATCACCAACCTGGTCGGCGTCTGCGTACTGCTGATGTGGCTGCCGCTACGGCAGAAACCGGGACTTGGCACCGTACTCAACGTGTTGTTGATCGGCCCCAGCGCGCAGTTGGGCCTGAATCTGCTGCCCGCGGCGCAAGACCTGCTGTGGCAGCTGCTGTTGTTCGCCGCAGGGCTGGTGCTGCTGGCGGTGGCCACCGGACTCTATATCGGTGCGCGCTTTGGACCTGGCCCGCGCGATGGCCTGATGACCGGCTTGCATGCCCGTACCGGTTGGGCGATCTGGAAGGTGCGCACCCTGATTGAAGCCTGCGCACTGGCAGTGGGTTGGTGGCTGGGCGGCAATGTCGGCTGGGGCACGCTGGCATTCGCACTGCTGATCGGGCCACTTTGCGGCATCACCCTGCCCTTGTTCGACCGGCATCCTCGACCGACAGCCGCTGCACCCGCTCCTTGATAAGGTCGCCGCGCAGTCAGCAAGCTCGGTGAAAACAGCAAGGATTGAGGCCAGCCGCATTGCCAGTCAGAATGGGTCATTCCATACGCAAGCGTATCCAGCATGACGCCAGCCAACGACACCGCCTATCCGCACCTGTTTGCCCCGCTGGATCTGGGCTTCACCCAACTGCGCAATCGCATCCTGATGGGCTCGATGCATACCGGGCTGGAAGACCACGCGCGCGACTTCCCCAAGCTGGCTGCCTACTTCGGTGAGCGCGCGGCCGGCGGCGCGGCGCTGCTGGTCACCGGTGGCTTCGCACCCAACATGGTTGGCTGGCTGGCGCCGTTCGGCAGCAAGCTGTCCTGGCCGTGGGAAGTCAGCCGCCATCGTCAGGTAACTGCTGCTGTCCACGGCCATGGCGCCAAGATCTGCCTGCAGCTGCTGCATGCCGGTCGCTACGGCTACCACCCGCTGCAGGTGGCCCCGTCCAAGCGCAAGGCACCGATCAATCCGTTCACCCCGCGCGCGCTGTCGGCCGGCGGCGTTGAGCGACATATCGCCGACTACGCCCGCGCCGCCAAATACGCACGTGATGCCGGTTACGACGGCGTTGAGGTGATGGGCTCGGAAGGCTATCTGATCAACGAGTTCATCGCCCCGCGCACCAATGGCCGCAACGACGCCTGGGGCGGCGACCCGGCCAGGCGCATGCGCTTTGCGGTGGAGATCGTGCGCCGCATCCGCGAGGCCTGCGGCCCGGACTTCATCATTATCTACCGGCTGTCGCTGGTGGATCTGGTCGAGGACGGCAGCAACTGGCAGGAGATCGTGCAGCAGGCCAAGGCCATCGAAGCGGCCGGTGCGACCCTGCTCAATTCCGGCATCGGCTGGCACGAGGCGCGCATTCCGACCATTGCTACCTCGGTCCCGCGCGCGGCGTTTGCGGGTGTCACCGCCAAGCTCAAGCCGCATGTCGGCATTCCGCTGATCGCCACCAACCGCATCAACATGCCTGAGGTGGCCGAAGGCATCCTCGCCGGTGGCGGCGCCGACATGGTGTCGCTGGCACGGCCACTGCTGGCCGATCCCGAATGGCCGGCCAAGGCCAAGGCCGGCAAGCCCGAGGCGATCAATACCTGCATCGCCTGCAACCAGGCCTGCCTGGATCATGTGTTCCAGCAGAAGCGTGCCAGCTGCCTGGTCAACCCACGCGCCGCGCACGAAACCGAGCTGGTCTACCTGCCGACCAGCGCACCCAAGCGCGTCGCCGTAGTCGGCGCCGGTCCAGCCGGGCTGGCCTGCGCCACCGTCGCCGCCGGCCGCGGCCACAAGGTGACCTTGTTTGATGCGGCCGACGAGATCGGTGGCCAGTTCAATGTGGCCAAGCGCATCCCCGGCAAGGAAGAGTTCCACGAAACCCTGCGTTACTTCCGCCACCAGTTGGCCGAAACCGGGGTAGACGTACGTTTGAACACCCGCGCCGATGCCAAGGCATTGAGTGACTTCGACGAGGTGGTGATCGCCACCGGCATCAGCCCGCGCAAGGTGGCCTTCCCCGGCACCGATCATCCAATGGTGGTCAGCTATCTGGATATATTGCTGGGCCGGGTCAAGGCCGCCGACAAGGTGGCCATCATTGGCGCCGGCGGCATCGGCTTCGATGTCGGCGAGTTCCTGGTCCATGAAGGCCCGTCACCGGCCCTGGACCCGGCCCGCTGGATGGCCGAATGGGGCGTGGACGCCAGCTTTGAGAGCCGTGGCGCACTGGCCAAGCCGCAACCGGAAGCACCCGCCCGCAAGGTCTGGCTGCTGCAGCGCAGCCCCGGCAAGCCCGGCGCCAAGCTCGGCAAGACCACCGGCTGGATCCACCGCGCCACGCTCAAGGCCAAGGGCGTGAAGATGCTTGGCGGCGTCGAGTACCTTGGTGTGGACGATGCCGGCCTGCGCATCCGCGTGGATGGCCAGGAGCAGCTGCTGGACGTCGGCACCGTGGTGATCTGCGCCGGTCAGGAGCCACGCCGCGAGCTGGCCGACGCTCTACAGGCCACCGGCCGCAGCGTCCATGTCATCGGTGGCGCGGATGTCGCTGCCGAACTGGATGCCAAGCGGGCGATCGACCAGGGCAGTCGTCTGGCCGCTGCGCTCTGATCCAACAACAAAGCGATTCATTTTTCTCCCGCCCGGGCACTGCCCAAGCGCCCGGGGCTGCTCGCCTCCCCGAACGACTTGCCAGCATGCTGGCAAGCGCACAGAACCGGGAAACCTCCGAAAAAGGCCGGAATTTGGGAAAAAGCGCGATGCGCATCGCTTTTTCCCAGCGTACCAACATCGCTTGCACTGGCCTTTGCAGACCGCCGCAGCGAAGCTGAATGCGCAGCCGCGAACCAGATTTGACCCCACCAACAAACCTGAATGTCAACAATAGTCGTTCAGGATGAGTTTTGGATTGCCCCCCTACCTTGCGCCAACTTCCGCTCACCCACCAGTTCTGGTGAGCAGGCGCAGCCCTCCCCAATCTGATTGAGGGCTGCCCACGGGGCGGCCCCGATGCCAGGCCGCCTCCCCATAACGCCAAGTCGTTGCTGTCAGGTTCCCAGTTGGGAACAGGCAGGTTGCGGCCCATACGGAGCAAGGAGATTTATGAAACTGGCTTGGATTCTTTGGTTGTCGCAGATGTTGCCGCAGCCAGCAGCCGATTCGTTGTGCTTGAGCACCACCGTCTATCTGGAAGCCCGCGACCAGACCCTACGCGGCCAGCAGGCCGTGGCCGAAGTCGCCCTGCGGCGGCTGGACAGCGGTCTGTGGGGTGACTCGATGTGCCAGGTGGTGACCGCGCGCAAGCAGTTCGCCCCGACCCTGGTCGCCCCCGGCACCCAGCTGCGCAACAACGATGCCTGGGCCGAAGCCGTGGACGTGGCCTTTGCCGCCGAGCGCAACTGGGCCCTGCCCAATGGCCAGCGCAAGGAGATCGTGCCGGGCGCCAGCCACTTCGCCGCCCACGCCATCGCCAGCCCGAGCTGGCGCAACGCCTACCAGGTAGCCACCATCGGTGGGCACACCTTCTACAAGGTGCAGTCGCTGAAGCCGCGCGCCTCCTGAGCAGACTGAACGCGTAACGCACTGTCTGTGCCAATCATGGACACACTGCGTTACGCGCTTGTGGCGATAATGCCCGGGTCTTTCAACTCCCGAGGTAGCTCTGATGAAGCTCTACACCAAGCCCGGCGCTTGTTCGCTGGCCGACCATATCGCGCTGATCTGGTCGGGCCTGCCGTTCGAGCTGCAGATCGTGGACTACGCGACCATGAAGTCGCCCGAGTATCTGAAGAAGAACCCGGCCGGCGCCGTGCCGATGCTGGAAGACGGCGGCTGGTTCCTGACCCAGAACGCGGCCATCCTGCACTACATCTGTGACAAGGCCCCGGCTGCCGGTCTGGAAGGCGGCAACGACCCGCGCACCCGCGCCGAGGTCAATCGCTGGCTGTCCTTCGTCAACGCCGACCTGCACCCGACCTACTACCCGATCTTCGGCTCGACCAAGTACCTGGAAGACGAGGCGGTCATCGCCCGTACCCAGGAGAACTCGCGGCAGAAGCTGACGGCCCTGTACCAGCGCATCAATGACCGACTGGCCGAGGTCGACTGGCTCGGCGGCACCCCGCGCGCCTCGATCGCCGATGCCTACACCTACGTGACCCTGCGCTGGGCACGTGGCCTGAAGATCGACCTGACCGGCATGGACGCACTGGACCGCTTCGAACAGCGCATGCTGGCCGATCCCGCCGTGCAGGCCGCGCTCAAGGCTGAAGGCCTGAGCTGATCCAAGACACAAGCGCTGAACATACACGGGCCGCCGGTTGCATGACCGGCGGCCCGTTGCGTTTGTGGCATTCCCGCGGCTATCGCGCCGACACGCTCATCACCAGCCGCGGCCGTTCGCGGTACAGCGCCGGATACTGCTGCTTCAACGCGGCGACCTTGGGCAGATCATTGATGCGGATGTAGGCCGCCTCCGGATGCAGGGTCAGGTAGTTCTGGTGATAGCCCTCGGCCGCATGAAACACCTTGCCACCATCGACCTGGGTGACCAATGGCGCAGCGAACACCTTGCTGCGCTGTAGTTGCGCGATATAGGCGCGCGCCGCATCACGCTGTGCGGCATCATCAGCATAGATGGCCGAACGGTACTGGCTGCCATGGTCCGGCCCCTGCCGGTTGAGCTGGGTCGGATCGTGCACCACCGAGAAGAACACCTGCAGCAGCTGCCCATAGCTGACCTGCGAGGGGTCGTAGCTGACCTGCACGGCTTCGGCATGCCCACTGCCGCCACTGCTCACCCGCGTATACGTGGCATCGGCAGCGCTGCCACCGATGTAGCCGGACACCGCGTTGTCCACGCCGGTGATGTGCTGGAACACGCCCTGCACACCCCAGAAGCAGCCGCCGGCAAACACGACCTTTGCCTGTTTGACGCCGGCTTGCTGCAGGTCAGCTGCGCCAGTGGGTGCTGGCAACGTGACCGACATCGGCGCTGCCTGCGCCGTGCGATCCAGCGTGAACACTGCGGCCAGCAACAGCCCAGCAACCGCCGCTGCGATGCCACCGGCGACCAGTTTGTCCGTGGCGATTCTCATCACGTGTCTCCTCCATTCAACCGAAAGTGAAGGCATAGGCGCGCACGCCCGGATCGAGGAACTCGATCTCGAATGTGCGTTCGCGCACGTCGCCGTTCTGGCGGATCAATTGGTACAGGCGGTTCTGGTCCACCGTGCCCTCGCCCTGCGCGGATACGTCGCTGCCAGCCGCCGCCAGCGGTGCCTGACCGTCAATACGCACGCGGAAGCGCACCGGCCGCGCCGGTTCCTGTGGCGCCAGCACCAGATGCAGGTCACGCGCATGGAAGCGGAATGCAATCCGCCCGCCCGCCTGTTCCAGCTGCGCGTCTTCCTCGCCGATGCGCCACTGCCCGCCCAGCGCCCATTGATTGAGCTGCAGCTGCATCGGCACGGCGTATGCGGCGACCTGCCCGGCCTGCATGCCACCCGGCGAGGCGAAGTGCTCGGCGCGGCCATGGCCGATGTAGGTTTCCGGCGACTTCAAACTGCTCATGTCCGCCTGCCGTTCGACGCCACTTCCGGCCATGCGCACCTCCGGTGCCGTGTCACCCGGCAAACTGTTGCCGGCCTCGCGCAGCAGCTGACGGATGATCTGCTCGGACTGCGCGTAGTTGCCCTCACCGAAATGATGGGCGCGGATGCGTCCCTGTGCATCGATGAAGTAATGCGCCGGCCAATACCTGTTGTTGAAGCCGCGCCAGATCGCGAAGTCATTGTCGATGGCGACCGGGTAAGTGACCTTCAGATCTGTCACCGCGCGCTGCACATTGCCCAGATCGCGCTCGAAGGCGAACTCCGGCGCATGTACGCCGATCACCACCAGTCCATGATCCTTGTAACGTTCGGCCCACTCGCGCACATAGGGCATGGCACGCAGGCAGTTGATGCAGGAATAGGTCCAGAAATCGACCAGCACCACCTTGCCGCGCAGTTGCTGCGCATCCAGCGGTGGGCTGTTCAACCAGCCGGTGGCGCCGGCCAGCGACGGCAGCTCGCCTTCCACCGGCAGGCTGGCATCGCCCTTGGCATCGCCGGCCATCATCATCATCGCCGGGCCTGCAGCGGGTTGTTGCGCAGGCAGTGCATCCAGCAGCTTCTGTTCCAGCCTGGCCGTGCTGACCGTGGACAACCGCGTCAGCAGGCCGGTGTCCCAACCCATCGCAATTGCCAGCACCGCCAGCAAGGCGGCAATGCCCAGACCACGACGAATCCATTCGCCCACGCCCAGCCGTTGCTTCAAGGCGGTGAACACACGCCCGCCTATCCACACCGCCAAGGCCAGCGAGGTCGCCGCACCCAGCGCATAGGCCAGCAGCAAGCCGGTCGTGCCGACATTTGCCCCCTGCAGCGCTGCGCCAGTCAGGATCAGGCCAAGGATCGGCCCAGCGCAGGGTGCCCACAACAAGCCGGTGGCAACACCGATCAGCAGCGAGCTCAGCACGCCGCCCTGCCCGGCATCGGCGGCTGCGCCCAGGCGCGCGCCCAGACGCTGCAGCGGCGCCAGCAGCCGGTCTGCCAACGCCGGCCACAGCAGCGCGACGGCGAACAGCGCCATCACCACCAGCGCGATCCAACGCCCGATCTGGTTGGCCTGCGCCACCCACTGACTGCCCACCGCCGCCAGGCTGGCGACCACCGCGAACATCAACGCCATGCCGACCAGCAGTGGCAACCCACTACGCAGGAACGGCCGGTCCGCACGTGCGAACACAAACGGCAGCACCGGCAGGATGCAGGGGCTGAGTAGGGTAAGTACACCGCCGAGATAGGCCAGGACCAACAGGAACATGGAAACGTCCTTCTTGAATGAGGGAGGCGGCGCTCAGGCCGCGACGAATTGCAGGGCCACGCCGTTCATGCAGTAACGCAGCCCGGTCGGGCGCGGGCCGTCTTCGAAGACATGGCCCAGATGGCCACCACAGCGCCGGCAATGCACCGCCACCCGGGTCATGCCATAGGAGGTATCGCGGTCCTCGCCTACCGCGCCATGTAGCGGTGCCCAGAAGCTGGGCCAGCCGGTACCGCTGTCGAACTTGGTGGCCGAGGAGAACAGCGGCAGCGCGCAGCCCGCACAGTTGAAGGTGCCACGCCGGTGCTCGTTGTTGAGCGGGCTGCTGAAGGCCCGTTCGGTGCCCTGCTGGCGCAGCACCGTGTACTGCGCGGGGGTGAGCTGCTGGCGCCATTGGGCGTCGCTGCGCATCACCTCAAACACGGCGCCGCGCGCGGGTGCTGCCGGTGCTGGACCATTGCAGGCAGTGAGGCCCAGCACGCCAGCAGCGGCGGCCATGCCACCGATACCGAGCAGCTTGCGACGGGTGAGCGACATGGACGTTCTCCAGCCAGGGACGATGTGGCCATGCTGCGCCCGGGCAGGTCAAGGAATCCTCACGCAGAGTTAAATTCTTCGTGACACATCCGCGCGCCTGTCCAAGCACAATGCCAGCCATCCCCCAACGGCCGCAGGCGTCGATGAGCAGCAGCAAACGCATCCTGATCGTCGAAGACGATGTCCACATCGCCAACCTGCTGCGCATGCACCTGCGTGACGAAGGCTATGACGTCACCCATGCGGCCAGCGGTGATGACGGCGTGCGCCTGCTGGAAAGCGGGCAATGGGATGCGCTGGTGCTGGACCTGATGCTGCCCGGCGTGGACGGCCTGGAAATCTGCCGCCGCGCCCGCGCAATGACGCGCTACACACCGATCATCATCACCAGCGCGCGCGCCAGCGAACTGCACCGCATCCTCGGTCTGGAACTGGGCGCCGACGACTACCTGGCCAAACCATTTTCGATGCTGGAGCTGGTAGCGCGGGTAAAGGCCTTGCTGCGACGTGTAGAAGCGATGGCGCAGAACGCGCGCATCGATGCCGGTGCAATCGAAGTTGCCGGCCTGCGCATCGATCCGGTCGCACGCACCGCGCAGGTTGAAGCGCGCCCGCTGGAGCTCACCCCGCGCGAGTTCGACCTGCTGTATTTCTTCGCCCGTCATCCCGACCAGGTGTATTCGCGGATGGAGCTGCTCAACCAGGTATGGGGCCATCAGCATGATGGCTACGAACACACCGTCAACACCCACATCAACCGCCTGCGCAACAAGATCGAGCACGACCCGGCAGCACCCAAGCGCATTCTCACGGTATGGGGACGTGGCTACAAACTGGCGAGCGACGACGGGAGCACGGCATGAACCGGCTGACGCTTTCGCAGCGATTGACCTTGGTGTTCTGCGCGCTGCTGTTGATCTGCTGCGGCGCGCTGGCCTGGATACAGATGCGCAGCAACCGCATGCACGAGCAGGAAACCGTGCAGCGCCTGTCACGCGGCCTGGCCGAGCACATCGCCCGCAGCGGCGAATTGATGGATGCGCGCGGCATCCGCGACGGCGAAGTACGCGCCCTGTTCGGCAAGCTGATGTCGGTCAATCCCAGCGTCGAGGTCTATCTGCTGGATGACGCAGGCCGCATCCTCGGCCATGACGCGCCGGAAGGCCACCTCAAGCGGGACCGCGTTGACCTGGCGCCGGTGCAGGCCCTGCTCAACGGCGAAAAACTGCCGATCTTCGGCGACGACCCGCGCAGCAGCAGCGGCCGCAAGGTATTCAATGCAGCACCGCTGTGGGTGCAGGGCCGCCAGGTCGGCTACATCTATGTGGTGCTGGTCGGCGAGCAACGTGAAGCACTGGCCGCTGACATCGCTGCCAATAGCAATCTGCGCACCACGCTATGGTCGCTGGCGATCGTCGCCGTGATCGGGCTGCTGGCTGGAGTGATCGCGTTCCGCTGGGTGACCCGGCCACTACGCCAGCTTACCCGTCGCATCCAATCTTTCGACGTGGACAGCGCCGACCCACGCCTGCCCCTGCCGCCGACGCCACTGCGTGCCGGCGAGCGCGACGAGCTGAGCATCCTGCAACACAGCTTTGCCCATCTCAGCCAACGCGTCAGCGAGCAATGGCAGCAGCTGCGGCAGCAGGACCTGCAGCGTCGCGAACTGGTCGCCAACCTGTCGCATGACCTGCGCACACCGCTGTCGTCATTGCACGGCTATTTGGAAACCCTCGCCCTCAAGGACGCCAGCCTCAGCAGCGAGGAACGCCAGCGCTACCTGGGCATCGCGCTGTCGCAGAGTCATAAGGTCGGGCGGCTCGCACAGGCCTTGTTCGAGCTGGCGCGACTGGAACATGGTGGCGTGACGCTGGAACTGCAGGCGTTCTCGCTGCCGGATCTTGTCCAGGACGTCTTCCAGAAATTCGAACTGGCCGCACAGTCACGCCAGCAGCAACTTGCAGCAGTGATCCCCGCCGGCCTGCCGCCGGTGGAAGCCGACCTCGGCCTGATCGAGCGGGTACTGACCAACCTGCTCGACAACGCGATCCGGCATACACCGGCTGGCGGCCGCATCAAGGTGGCGTTGCGCGCGCTCGATGGCGATGTGCAGGTCAGTGTGTCCGATACCGGCCCAGGCATTCCCGCAGCACGCCGCGATCAACTGTTCAGCACACTACCGGCGCTGGGCAGCCAGCGACCGGACAGTGGTGGCCTGGGCTTGTTGATCGTGCACCGCATCCTGCAGCTGCACCATCGCCAGATCCGCCTGCTCGACAGCGACGAAGGTGCGGCCTTCGAATTCTCCTTGCCTGCGGCGCGCCACCGCTGACGCCGCTGCGCAATGGATGCCACAGCGACTGCAGGATCAACCAATCTCGCGGATCACGCCACCTTGCCCATCACGCAGCAAGGTCGGCCGTACTTCGATCTGCAGCCTGCCACCCGGCAGCGGATACAGACCGCGCTTGGCACGCACGCTGTCCAGCATCGCCTGCAGGCTGGCATCGGACAGCACACAGCGCGCGCTGTCGCCATCACTCTGCACGTCGTCGACCAGGCCCTGCTCAAACCGCCACTGGCGGTCCTTGCCAAGCACCACCAGCGGCTTGTCGTGATGCAGCCGCAGCGGCAGCAGCTCGAGCACGCTTGCAACCTGCCCCGCGCCCAACACCAGCGTGGTGGTTGCACCTTCGACCGACCACGCCAGCGTTTCCACGAACAACATGCCGGTGCTCGATCCTTCGCGCTGGCTGCCCGCTTCCAGCTGCGCGGCGATGGCGGGATCAGCCAGCAGGGAATCGCGCTCAAGCTCGGTGATCCATAGCGGCATTGCAGTCTCCATGACCGCCAACGCACCGAGCGTGGACCAACGCTTGATCGCCGCCATCTCCTCGTCGGTCACACCCACCAGTTGCAGGAAGTTCAGACGGCCGTTGGCAGTATCGATGGACTGCAACTGCGGGTCGGCGACAAAGGCGAGGTGCCGCAGCTTGGTATCGGTATCCAACGCGATGGGCCCGTTGGCATCGAGATGGTGACCTGCTTCGAACACATTGCCGCTGTTGAAGACGTAGCGCGCAAGGTTCTGCATCAGGTTCATCGGCCACGCCGGCGGCTCGCCGCTTTTGCCGTCACCTGCCTGGGCAGCAAGACGGAACGTCAGCTCGAATCCGAAGCCGCTCTCCTGTGGGTCATCGCTCTGCTTGTCGTACAACTCGGAAAATCCGTAGCTGACGTAGTGCCAATGCGGACGCGGCGACTCGCTCCAATAGACGCTGATGCCGTCCAGCGGATCGTTGCCACCCAGCGTATGCGACAGCAGCGTGCCGAAATGCCGTGGCTCCTGCCCCGGGTAGAGCGCGGCCATTGCCGCGTTGATCGCATCCCAGCCCGCAGTGCTGATCTCGCCGCTGTTTTCCTGTGCCATGCAGGGCACTCCCATGATGAACCTGCCACCATGATAGTGCCCATGCGTCGCGGCGGCCTGCCGCTACAGCCAAGCCACAGCCGATAAGTCAGCCAACGACCAGCGCGCGTGTCTCTTCCAACCAGCGGCTCGCAAATGCCGGGCTCTTGGCCTTGCCCAGTGCCGTGGCCAGTTCCGGCCATAACTGCTCCAGGCTCACCGCGGTCTTGCTGCGGTCGATCTTCAACTGGATCAGATAGCCCTTCAGGCCCAGATGCTTGCGCACCGATTCGGCCATCCAGTCGCGCAGCTGCTGGTAGCGCAGCGGATCGTCGCCGAGCTGGGTGGTAACCGGCAATACCGGTGCCTTGTCAGCGCTGCCTGCGACCGCGTCGATCAATTCCAGTGCAGCCAATTGCTGCAATACGTCGTCCGGCGCGCGCAGGCCTTGTGCCATCTGCTGCAGCTCGCGCGCATCGCGCTGCCCGTCGACCAGCAACAGCACCGAACGCAATGCCGGTGCCAGCTTCAAGCCACGGTTCTCGATCTCCAGACGACCAGCGGCCGTCTTGGCGTAGATGAATGCCATTCCCCCTCCCTCTTTTGTGCATCGCAATACGGTACGTGCGCATCATCCAGAAGCCCCCGCTCCGGGAAATGCCCAACATCTGCCCGCGTACCGCCCCCTTGCGATCACCGCTGCACCGCAGCCTTGCGGCCTGGTTGCGCGCTATTTCCCCAGCGCGCGGCGGATTTCCTCCAGTGCGCCCGGGTCGTCGAGTGTCGACAGATCGCCCGGGTCACGCCGTTCCGCCAATGCCTGCAATGAACGCCTCAGCAGCTTACCCGAACGGGTCTTGGGAAGCGCATTGACGATATGTACCTGCGCCGGCCGCGCCACCGCGCCCAGCGAATGGGTGACCTGTTGCACCATTTCCGCAGCCAACTGCTCGCCATCATCCTCAGGCTTGGCCTGCTTCAAGGTGACGAAGACCAGCGGCACCTGCCCCTTCAGTTCGTCATGCACGCCGATCACCGCCGCCTCGGCCACCCGCGGATGGGCGGATATGGCTTCCTCGATCTCGCGCGTGCCTAGCCGGTGCCCGGCCACATTGATCACGTCATCGGTGCGACCAAGGATGAAGGTATAGCCGTCTTCATCGCGGATGGCCCAGTCCAGCGAGCTGTACAGCAGCTCCTTGAAGTGACCGAAGTAGCTTTTCAGGAAACGCTCGTCATCGTTCCAGATCGTGCTCATGCAGCCCGGCGGCAACGGCGGCTGGATGACCAGCACGCCCTTCTGCCCGGGCGGCACTTCGGCACCGCTCTGCTCGTCGATGACCTTCATTTTGTAGCCCAGATTCGGCAAGCCCGGTGAGCCGAACTTGACCGGCTTCATTTCCAGCCCCGGCAACAAGGTCAATGCCGGCCAGCCGGTTTCGGTCTGCCAGTAATTGTCTATGACCGGCTTATGCAGCGCGCCGGTGATCCACTTCGCGGTCGGCTCATCCAGCGGCTCACCGGCCAGGAACAGGTACTTCAGCTCGGACAGGTCATGACGGTCGATGAAATCGACATCGTGCTTTTTCAGCACGCGGATCGCGGTCGGCGAAGAGAACATCGTGCGCACGCCGTACTGTTCGCACAGCGCCCACCAGATGCCTGCATCCGGATTGATCGGCAGGCCTTCGTACAACAGCGAAGTGCAACCACCGATCAAGGGACCATAGACGTTATACGAATGCCCAACCGCCCAGCCGACATCAGAGGTGGAGAACATCACCTGGCCCGGCGCGCAATCAAACACCGTGCGCATCGACTGCGCCATCGCCACTGCATAGCCACCGACATCGCGTTGCACGCCCTTCGGCTTGCCGGTGGTGCCGGAGGTGTACAGCAGATAGCTCGGCTCGTTGGACTCCAGCCATTGCACCGGCACCTCGACGTCACCAACCTGCGCACGCAGCTGCGCATAGTCCTCGTCGCGGCCGACGATGCGCGGTTCTGCTGCATCAAGACCGCGCGAGACGATCAGCACCTTGGGTGGCGGCGTAGTGGCTTCAGCGCAGGCAGCATCCACCATCGCCTTGTACGGAATGACCTTGCCACCGCGCATGCCGGCATCGGCAGCGATCAGCAGTTTTGGCTTTGCATCGTCGATACGCAGCGCCAGGTTGTGCGCGGCGAAACCACCGAAGACGACCGAGTGCACCGCACCGATGCGCGCGCAGGCCAGCATCGCGAACACCGCCTCGGCCATGTTCGGCATGTAGATGACGACGCGATCGCCACGGCCGACATCGAGTTTGAGCAATACCGCGGCGAAGGCATTCACTTCGCGATGCAGGTCGCGGTAAGTGAGTTCGCGGGTGATGTTGGTTTCGGTGGAGATGGCGACCAGCGCCAGCTGGTCGGCGCGCTCGGCCAGATGCCGGTCTACCGCGTTGTAGCAGAGGTTGGTTTCGCCACCGACAAACCAACGCCGGAACGGTGGATTGGAGTAATCCAGGATCTGCTGCGGCGGGCGATGCCAGTGGATCGCCTTGGCTTCTTCAGCCCAGAACGCTTCCGGCTCTTCGATGGAACGGCGGTAGATCTGCTCGTACTGCACGACACCCTCCGGCAACTCTCTGGCTGTGTGCCGAGCATAGTCTGGGGGATGGCTTGGACTCCTTGCGACGATGGTCTTAAGACCAAAGGCTCGGGGGCGGAAATTTCGGGACTATGGGCCTTGGGCGATGAGCTGAAAGCTAAAAGCTCGCCCTCACCCCAACCCCTCTCCCGTAAACGGGAGAGGGGCTAGTGCACTGGCAGCCGACGCTTTGCTGGCCCCTCTCCCGCATGCGGGAGAGGGGTTGGGGTGAGGGGAAGCTTCTAGCAAGAGCAGCCTCCGCCTTAGAAAGGGCACTCCGAAACAAACTCCAACATCTCCCCACTCAGCGGATGCACAAACCCCAAGCGCCGCGCATGCAGGCAAACCCTAGGCGCGAGCTGCGCGTCATACATCGCATCGCCCACAATCGGATGGCCAATGCTGGCCAGGTGCAGCCGCAGCTGATGGCTGCGGCCGGTCACCGGTTCCAGCTCAAGCCGCGAGGTCTGCGCAGCAACATCGCGCGCCACTACCCGCCAACGCGTCAACGACGGCTTGCCCAGTTCAAAGCTCACCATCTGCTTCGGCCGGTTCGGCCAATCGCAGATCAGCGGCAGATCGATTTCGCCGGATTCGGCCTCGACCAGTCCCTGCACCAACACTTCATAGCGCTTGCTGACTTGGCGCTGTTCAAACTGCTTGGACAAGGCAACCTGCATCGCCTTGCCGCGTGCATACAGCATCAAACCCGAGGTCACCTGATCCAGCCGATGCACGGTCAACGCATCCGGATGTTCCAGCTGCAGGCGCGAAACAACGCAGTCCTGGTTTTCCGGCAGGCGCCCGGGCACGGACAACAGCCCTGCCGGCTTCTCCGCGACCAGCAACGCCTCGTCGATGTAGTGCAAAGCAATCTTGTCAGTCATATCCAATAGCAAACATGTAGTGCCGAGCCATGCTCGGCAGGGACCTTACCGATAGACCGTCAATCCGGCAAAGAGCTTACCCCTCCCCAGCCCTCCCCTTCGCTTCGCGAAAGGGAGGGAGCGTAGGGGGGGGGGGGGGGGGGGGGGGGGGGGGGGGGGGGGGGGGGGCGGGGGGCGGCGGGGGGGGGGGGGGGGGGCACACCCACAAAAACAACAAACCAGCCGCGCGCCGCC
>NZ_JBRREG010000091.1:0-20555 GCF_056760155.1 Stenotrophomonas sp. STEN022 | reverse complement strand
CCCCCCCCCCCCCCCCCCCCCGCCCACCCCCCCTCCCCCCCCCCCCCCGCGGGCCCCCCCGCCCGCGCGCCCCTCGCCCGCCGCCCGCCCCCGCCGGCCCCCGGCGGCCCCCCCCACTACATTTGCTGCGTTACTGGAAGTTGTAACGCACCACATGAAAGAACACCGGCGCGGAGAACACCACCGAATCCAGCCGGTCCAGGATGCCGCCGTGGCCTTCGATCATCTCGCCCCAGTCCTTGGCACCCAGACTGCGCTTCACCGCCGACAGCGCCAGTCCGCCAAGGAAGCCGCAGATCACGATCAGCAGCGACAGTGCCGCCGACTGCAGCGGTGAGAACGGGGTGATCCAGTACAGTGCCGCGCCCACGCCGGTGGCCGCCAAGCCACCGCCGATCAGGCCTTCGACTGTCTTGGATGGACTCACCAAGGGCGCAAGCAGGTGTTTGCCGAACAGCTTGCCGAACACGTACTGCAGTACGTCGCTGAGCTGTACCACCAGCAGCAGGTAGAATAGCAGCATCAGGTTCTGCCCTTCGTAGCCGGGAATGCGCAGCAGCATCAGTGCCGGCGCATGGCTGAGGCAGAACACGGTGAGCATTACGCCCCACTGGATCTTGGTATTGCGCTCCAGGAAGTTCTCGGTGTCACCAGACAGTGCCGATACCGCCGGCAAGGCGAGGAAACCATAGACCGGGATACACATGACGAACAGGCCGTACCAGTCGATGCCGATCAGCCAATACTGCAAGGGGATGGCGATGTAGAAGCACAGGCACAGCGCCAGGTGATCGCCACGGCGTGTCGGCGTCAATGAGATGAACTCACGCAACGCAAAGAATGACAGCAGGCCGAAGAACACCAGCGTGGCGATCTTGCCGAGCACGAAGCAGAACAGCAGCACGGCGGCCATCACCCACCACGCGCGGATACGCGCGTTGAGGTTGTCGACCACCGAACCGGGTTTGATCCGACCGAGGATGAAGCCGATCGAGCTGGCGAGTATCAGCACGCCAAACACGCCGCCGATCATCCACCAGAAGCTGGGCGGGGCGCGCTCGATGGCCTGCTGCAGGAAACTGCCCAGCGGCAGCTGTTGGAAGACGTTGTTCATGCCAACTCCACCACTGCGTTGCGGGCCCGTTCCAGGAACTGCGCCTTGTCTTCATCGGGAATGCGATTGAGTGGCGCACCGAAACGTGCCGTACATACCAGTGGTACCGGTATCAGGCTGCCTTTGGGTAGGGCACGGCGCGCATTGTCCAGATACACCGGCACCAATTCCACATGCGGGTAGTGCTGGGCCAGATGGAACAGGCCGGCCTTGAACGGCTGCGGTAACGGTTCGTGGTTGCGGGTACCTTCCGGGAACAGGATCAATGAATCACCTGCGTCCAGCGCGTCATGCAAAGGCTGCAGTGGATCGCCTTCGCACTTGCTGCGGTCACGTTCGATCAGCACCGCGTTGAAGCCCTTGTCGGCGATGAGCTTGCGCACGCCCTTGCTCCAGTAATCGCGCGCGGCGACTGGGCGGGTGTGCTCGCGCAGCGCCGGCGGCAGCGCTGACCACAACGCCACCGTATCCAGATGACTGGCGTGGTTGGCGAAGTAGATGCGCTGGGTGTCGTTGGGGCGACTGCCGACCCAGCGCGGGTAGGCACCAATGAAGATCTTGACCGCGGCGACCAGCAGACTTGAGAGCATCAGCTGCCTGCCTTGAGCTGCGCGGCGATGGCGCGGGTGCGGGTGATGCAGGTCAACAGCGAGCCGGCGGCGATGATGACGGCGGCGGCAGGCAATACGTAATGCGTGTGCGTGCTCAGCTGCTCGATGATGGCCAGCACGCAGGCTGCGGTGAGCACGAACATGCGGTGTTGCTTGGCCATCGGCCCGCGGAAGTCCTGGGCCAGGCCAAGGCTGGCGCCGGACAGGCGTACATAGGCGGTGAGCGCGGCCAGCAATGCGCCAAGCCAGCCCAGCGAGGGCATGCAGGCGGCATAGCCGAGCGCGATGATCAGCAGCGAGTCGGCGATGCGGTCGGGGTATTCGTTGTAGAGCGCGCCGGTTGGCGTCTGTTTGCCACCTTCCATTGCGACCATGCCGTCAAGCAGGTTGCAGATCAGGCGCAGTTGGACGCCGACGGCACAAGCGATCAGCCCGGGTAGGCCGGGGCAATACAACAATGCAGCAGCGCCACCTGCAGCAAAGAAGATGCTGAGTACCGAAATCTGGTTCGGCGTGATTGAGGAGCGTGCCAACGCGGCGCTGAGGGCGCGAGCCCAGCCGGTGGAACGGGCGGTAATTGGTCTACGGTCTTCCTTTCCCATGGGCCGATGGTAGTGCATTGGTCGTAATGGGGAACAGGGAGGAGGGCGCGGGGCTGCTGAGGTGGGGCTGTCGGAGGGCTTTGAGAGCGGCCCTGGGCCCGGCTTCTGCTTTGGCTTTTGGCTCTGGCTCTGGCTCTGGTTTTGGCTGTGGCTTTTGCGGTCGCTTTGGCAGTTGCTGTTTGCTGTCCCTTCTCCCGCCTGCGGGAGAAGGTGCCCGGAGGGCGGATGAGGGGGCTTTGGGGGCTTTGGCTTTTGCTGGATCGAGAGCCAACGCCAAAGCCAAAGCCAAAGCTGCCCTCATCCCAACCCTTCTCCCGCAGGCGGGAGAAGGGCTAAAGCAAAAGCAAAAGCAACAGCCAAAGCAAAAAAAGAAGCTGCCCTCGCAGGCAGCCTTCTTTGCTCAAACGCTATCAGCGCGGGAAACCAGCTCAGATCGCCTGCAGTCGCGCGCGTGTCTCTGCATCGGGGAAACCAAGCGTGAGGTAACGCGCTGGGTGGATATGCCGGATGTCTTCACGCAGCAAGTGGCCAAGGACGGGTTGCGCCTGCCCCCAATCAACCATCAGGGTCTCGGCTTCCCCATCCTCCACTGGCATTACCAGCACCAGGCGGTCGGTGCGTGGAAGTGAGCTGGCAACCCCGTCGGTCCAGGCGCACAGCGAAACCCGGTCGTCGCTGTGGACCATGAAGCTGGCAATAAACACATCTTCCTCGTGCTTCTGGTGCACGCGTTCCAACAACTGTTTCTGCAACGCGTAGGCCTCGGCGTCGAGTTCCAGCCGAAGTTGCCGCTGTCGCTCACGCAGGCCCGCATCCGCCAGCACGTGTGCATGCAACTGGCCGTCGTCGTAGCGCAGCACTTCCCAGGAGATCACACGCCCATCGGCAAACGCATTGGCGGCCAACTCCAGCATCTGTGCCTGCCCCTGCAGGTCGCCTTCGCCGGTGACCAGCAGTACGTCACGGGTAGCCAGCATGAACACCGGCAGCCCGGCGACCGGCACACGATGCAGCAGGTCAGGCAGTAGTGCGCGGCTGCTGTCATAGGCATCACCCCATGCGGCCTGATAGACGCCGGGCAGCACCTCGACGAAGGGCTCATCAGGGCTTTCCCGCAGATTGCTGCGAGCGATGCTCAAGGCCTGGTCGAAATCTACGCCCCAGGCTTCTTCCGGGCCGCGGGTGAGGGTGGCGGTATGGTCGGGGTGGTCGACCGCCAGCAGCTCCACGCACTCCTCGCTCAGACGCCGGTACTTGAGCTGCATCGGAGGGGCATCCCAACCATCCTGTTCGGCATGATGCAGGTTGATCTCCTCCAGCTGGGTGATGCTGCGGATCAAGGGGCGCAGCAACGGCCGGACCTGCTCCCAGCTCATCGCGTCATCTTTTTCGTGGACGCCAAGCAAGCTGCTGAAGGCCAGCAAGGCCTTGCGCTGCTGCCCGCGTGGGGCGCCGAGATAGGCGTGGTAGGCGTTGTGCAGGTTGAAGTAGGAACCGTTGGCATGGCGGATGCGGAAGGTGTCCGCCTCGTATTCCAGTTCATGCGGGTAGCCGTTGCTGCGTACCGCGTCGATGAACTTGCGGGCAAACCGGTCAGGGTCGGGTTTGTCCTTGAACAGATTGCTGAAAAATGCTGAAAACATGCCAACGCTCCCTGTGTATGCAGAGCAATGGTGTGCGGGCGCATCGGTACTTGGCAAGCGCGCTTTTACGAAAAGCAGACGGGCCGCTTGCGCGGCCCGTCCGGGTGGTGCTTTTACCTGACGCCGAACTTACTTCAGCTTTGCAGCCTTGCGCAGGGCTTCGGCGCGGTCGGTGTTTTCCCAGGAGAACGCGGTCGCGTTCTGGGTCTTGCCGTCGCCATCGACGTACGAGAATTCCTTCGGCTTGCGGCCGAAGTGGCCGTAAGCAGCGGTCTGCTGGTACATCGGGTGGATCAGGTCCAGCATCTTGATGATGCCGTACGGACGCAGGTCGAAGTGGGCGCGGATCAGCTTCTCGATCTGTGCGTCCGGGATCTTGCCGGTGCCGAAGGTGGTGACCGAGATCGAGGTCGGCTCGGCCACGCCGATGGCGTAGGAGACCTGCACTTCGCACTTGTCGGCCAGACCGGCGGCAACCACGTTCTTGGCGACGTAACGGGCAGCGTAAGCGGCCGAACGGTCAACCTTGGACGGGTCCTTGCCGGAGAACGCACCACCACCGTGACGGGCCATGCCGCCGTAGGTGTCGACGATGATCTTGCGACCGGTCAGGCCGCAATCGCCCACCGGGCCGCCGATCACGAAGATGCCGGTCGGGTTGATGTGCACCTTGTTCTTCGGCAGCTTGTCCAGCCATGCCTTCGGCAGCACCGGCTTGAGGATGTGCTCGCGCACGGCCTCGACCAGGTCCTTCTGCTTCACGCCCGGATCGTGCTGGGTCGACAGAACAACCGCGTCCAGACCTTCGATCTTGCCGTCCTGGCCGTAACGCAGGGTCACCTGGCTCTTGGCGTCGGGGCGCAGCCACGGCAACGGCGAGTTCTTCTTCTTGCGGACCTTGGCCTGCTGCTCGACCAGGCGGTGCGAGTAGTAGATCGGTGCCGGCATGAATTCCGGGGCTTCGTTGCAGGCATAACCGAACATCAGGCCCTGGTCACCAGCGCCTTGCTCTTCCGGCTTCTTGGCCTTCTTGTTGGTGCCGTCAACGCCGGCAGCAATGTCGGGCGACTGCTTGCCCAGCATGTTGATGATGGCGCAGGTGTGGCCGTCGAAGCCGACATTGGAGTTGTCGTAGCCGATCTCGTTGATGACGTTGCGGGTCAGTTCTTCGATATCGACCCACGCCGAGGTGGTCACTTCGCCGGCGACAATCGCCGCACCGGTCTTGACCAGGGTTTCGCAGGCCACGCGGGCGCGCTTGTCCTGGGCCAGGATCGCGTCCAGCACCGCATCGGAGATCTGGTCGGCAATCTTGTCCGGATGGCCTTCGGAGACCGATTCGGAGGTGAACAGGTAGCTGGACATCGGGCTATATATCCCTTGATTCGGATGGAAAGATGGGCGCGCATCATACACGGTCGGCACCTTGACGGAATAGTGCCGAAGTGTCTGTTGCCATCCGGTTAAGGCTTGGTCATCGGATTGCCGCAAAACCGCAACCAGCCTGCCTTGTAGCGGGCGCAGGCTCCCGGCCAATGGGCCGACAGGGAGACCTTGCCATGCAACAGATCGCGCAGCGCCTGCAGCAACGCTATCCCGATTGGTTCCACGGCCCGCGCCGCCACCTGGCCCGGCCGCTGCTGCGCACAGTGGGGCGCTGGTCACGTTTCGACCAGATGGACGCCTTCCTGCAGCGCAGTGCCGGGTTGCAGGGCTTCGCCTTCGTTGGTGCCGCGCTGGGCTTCCTGGACGCCGGCTATGCGGTGGATGCGGCAGCGCTGGTGCGGATTCCGGCCAGCGGTCGCCTGCTGATCGTCGCCAACCACCCGTCCGGGGCGCTGGATGCGCTGGCCTTGCTGGATGCGGTGGGCCGGGTCCGCAACGACGTGCGGATCATCGCCAACGACATGCTGCTGGAGCTGGAGCCGTTGCGTGAGCTGCTGCTGCCCGTTCGTATCCTCGGCGGCCGTGCCCAGCGGGCCAGCCTGCAGGCGGTGGAACAGGCACTGCAGGCCGAGCAGTGTGTGATCGTGTTCCCGGCCGGTGAGGTCTCGCGGCTGTCGCTGCAGGGTATCCGCGACGGCCGCTGGAACCGCGGTTTCGTCAGATTCGCCCGCGCCTGCGACACGCCGGTGCTGCCGGTGCGGGTTCAGGCGCGTAACTCGGCCCTGTTCTACGGCGCCTCGGCGCTGTTCAAGCCTGCAGGTACCGCCTTGCTGGCGCGGGAAATGTTTGCCCGCCGCAAGCGCCCGCTGCGTTTGCAGATCGGCCAGCTGATGCGGCTGGACGCGCAGCAGGACCCGGCGCGGCAGTTGCAGGCGGTGCGCGACGCACTGTATGCGCTGGGCAGGGAACAGCAGAACGCCGAGTTGCGCGAGGACGGCCCGCAGCCGCTGGCCGAGCCGGTAGCTGTGGCAGATGTCGCCGCCGCCATCGACACGACTGAGCTGCTCGGCCAGACCAGCGACGGCAAGCAGATCCGCCTGGCCCACTGCGCCGCCAACTCGCCCTTGCTGCTGGAGCTGGGTCGGCTGCGTGAGCTGACCTTCCGCCAAGTGGGGGAGGGCACCGGCCGCAGCCGGGACCTGGATGACTTCGATCCGCTCTACCAGCACATCGTGGTCTGGGACGCGCCCGCCCAGCGCATCGCCGGTGCCTACCGGGTCATGCGCGGCGCACCGGCCTTGGCGCGCAGTGGCCTGCAGGGCCTGTATACCGCCAGCCTGTTCCGCTACTCGGACGATGCCATCCCGCGCATTGCCGAAGGCATGGAATTGGGCCGCAGCTTCGTGGTGCCCGACTACTGGGGCAGCCGCAGCTTGGACTACCTGTGGCAGGGCATCGGTGCCTACCTCGCCAGCCAGCCGGGGGTGCGCTATCTGTTTGGCGCGGTGTCGATCAGCGCTGCGCTGCCACGCGAGGCGCGCGAGCAGCTGGTGGCCTATTACCAGCAGTACTACGGCGCCGCCCGCAGCCTGGCCGAGTCGAACCGGCCCTTCCAGTACTTCGCCGCGCCGCCGAGTTTCGGTGAGCTGGATACGCAGGCCGCGTTCGATGTGCTCAAGGCCAACCTGGCGACGCTGGGCACCAGCGTGCCGACCTTGTACCGGCAGTACACCGATCTGTGCGAACCCGGTGGCGCACGTTTCCTCGCGTTTGGCGTGGATCCGGATTTCAGCGATTCCATTGACGGCCTGATCGAGGTGGACCTGCAGGCCATCCGCCCGCACAAACGCAAACGCTATCTGCGTGATGCCGGAGCAACGGCATGAGTGCGGTGCCGGTGCTGCCGCCGCACCGGCGCGCTGTGTTCATCTCCGACACGCATCTGGGCGCGCGCCATTGCCATGCGGCGGAACTGGCGCGTTTTCTCACCAGCCTGCGTTGCGAGCGTCTGTATCTGGTCGGCGATATCGTCGATCTATGGTGGCTTTCGCATAAGCGCGCAACCTGGCAGCAGGCACACAACGAGGTGATCGAAGCGCTGCATGCACTGCGTCGCGCCGGCACCGAGATCATCTACATCCCCGGCAACCACGATGCGCCACTGCGCCGCACCTGCGGTTTGATGCTGCCGGCCATGCAGGTGCGGCGCCGCGCCATCCACACCACCGCCGATGGCCGGCGCCTGTTGGTGGTGCATGGTGATGACTACGACGGCGCCACCCATTTCGGTGGGCTGCAGGAGCGCTTTGGTGACTGGCTGTATTACCGCATCCTCACCGGCAACCGCCTGTTCAACGCCGCGCGGCGCCGGCTTGGCCTGCGCTATTGGTCGCTGTCCGAATTCCTCAAACGGCAGAGCGGTGCGGCCGAACGCTACATCGAGCGCTTCGTGCAGGCCGGACTGGCCGACGTGCGCCGACGCGGGCTGGACGGCATCATCTGCGGCCACATCCATCGCGCGGCGCTGGTCGAGCGTGATGGCCTGGTCTACGCCAATGACGGCGACTGGGTGGAAAGCCTGACCGCACTGGCCGAGGACCCCGATGGCAGCCTGCGCCTGCTCGATCATTCCGGCCGCAGCCTGGTCTGCCTGCCGGGAAGCCTGCGGCAGGCGCAGGCGGCCTGATCGCACGGCTGGCTTCTTCCTCACCCGTTGGGCGGCTATGCTGGGGCCAGCCAACGAGCAGGGAGTATCGGGGTGGCAGGCAAGCAACCAGCATCGGTCGCGATAGGGTTGTGTGTGCTGTGGATGTTGCTGGCTCCACCTGCAGCGGCGGCAGAGGTGGTGCCTGCCTTGAGTTACGAGCAGGCGCGGCAGCGCCTGGAGCAGGTGTCCGACGCGTTGGCCGCCGCCGATGCTGGCGTGCGCAACAAGCTGGACCTGCAGGATGCCAGCCGCTACCTGCGCTTGCCGGAAATCACCGCCGACGTGCGTCGCATGCAGTTCCAGAAGACCTTGAGCCTACCACTCGGTTCACTGGCACCGGTAGCCGAGGCATTCGGCATCGAGTCGCCGCTGGAATTCGGCGAGCGTGATTGGCGCACCCGACCCATCGTGACGGCCAGCGTGCCCTTGTACAGCGGTGGCCTGATCCCGGCCGCGCAGGGGGCTGCACAGGCCGCCAGCGAACTGGCCCAGGCCGATCGCGAACTGCAGCGGCAGTCCTTGTCGCTGCAGCTGGTGCAGGTTTACTTCGGCCAGCAGTTGGCCGAGCAGGCGGTACAAGTGCGCCGTGACGTGCGTGACGGTCTGCAACGGCACCTCGAAGATGCGCAGAAGCTCGAACGCGAGGGCTTTGCCACCAAGGCGCAGCGGCTGCAGGCCAACGTCGCCCGCGACAAAGCCGAGCGCGAATACCAGAAGGCCGTCAACGATCTGTCCACCCTGCAACAGGCGCTGGCCACCTTGCTGCGCAGTGGTGGCACGGTTGCGACGACCTCGCCGCTGTTCGTGATCAATGGCCCGGTCGGTGCGCGTGAGGAGTTCGAGCGCAGCGCCCAGCAGCGGCATCCACAGGTTGGCCGTCTGCGCGCGCTCACCGCGCAGGCCGAACAGGGCGTGC
The DNA here is from genome assembly GCF_056760155.1 of Stenotrophomonas sp. STEN022. NCBI lineage: Bacteria > Pseudomonadati > Pseudomonadota > Gammaproteobacteria > Lysobacterales > Lysobacteraceae > Stenotrophomonas > Stenotrophomonas sp. STEN022. Next base: position 11,576 of record NZ_JBRREG010000091.1, on the reverse strand, counting down.
GTGCACAGCAGGCCAAGCTCAAGCCGCAGATCTATCTGTTCGGCCAGTACGACCTGCGCCGTCGCGACGCGTTGTTGACCGACGCCGACTGGGCCTTCGGCATCGGCCTGCGCTACACCTTCCTGTCACCGACGGCGCGACCGCTGCAGGTCAGCGCGGCGCGCGCGCAGCTGGAGCAGGCGCAATCGGGGCTGAGCGAAGTGGAGAACCAGTTGCAGCTCGGTGTCGGCAAGGCCTGGAACGAGCTGGAGACCGCCCGCGCGCAGTTCCAGCTGCTCGACAGCAGCATCGCCCAGGCACAGGAAAACCTGCGCCTGCAGGAGCTGTCGTTCCGCGAAGGCCAGTCCACCTCGCTGGATGTGATCGATGCGCGTCTTGGCCTGGGCGGGGCGCAGGTGGAACGTGCACAGGCTGCCTATCAATTCGACGTGGCGCTGGCGCAGCTGCTGGAAGTGAGTGGTCAGCTGCAACGTTTTGACGACTACCGCCAACGCGCGGACAAGGTGCTGGAATGAGCGATTCGCTGCAGGTGGAGACCAGTCCGCGGCAACGCCGCGTGTTCCTGATTGCCGGCGTGGTGCTGTTGGTGCTGGTGGCGCTTGGCCTGTGGCTGGGCCTGCGCAGCCCGCCGGACCAGGTGCAGGGCATGGCCGATGCCGACAACGTCAACGTCGCCGCCAAGGTCACCGCGCGCCTGCAGCAGTTGCATGTGCGCGAAGGCGACCGGGTCAAAGCCGGGCAGGTGCTGTTCGATCTCGACAGCCCCGAGGTTGCCGCCAAGGAGCGCCAGGCCGATGCGGTTGTCGCTGCAGCTGCGGCGATGGCATCCAAGGCCGAGGAGGGCGCACGCAGCGAGGATATCCGCGCCGCCGAAGCCAACTGGAAGCGCGCACAGGCCGGCGCCGAACTGGCGACCAGTACCTTCCGCAGGCTCGACAATCTCTACGCCGAGGGCGTGGTAAGCCGGCAGAAGCGCGACGAAGCACAGGCGCAGGCGCGCAGTGCCAACGAACTGACCCGCGCTGCCCGCGCGCAGTACGACCTTGCCCTGGCTGGTGCCCGCGTGCAGGACAAGGACGCGGCACTGGCACAGGTACGGCAAGCGGAGGGCGCCAAGGCCGAGGTTGATGCGGCGCGCCGGGAAACCCAGGGCCGTGCGCCGCTGGCAGGTGAGGTCGGCAAGCGCATGGCCGATATCGGCGAACTGGTGCCGGCCGGCTATCCGGTCTTCACCCTGGTCGACATCGACCACATGTGGGTGGCGCTGAACCTGCGCGAGGACCAGATGAACGGACTCAAGCCCGGCGCCCGCCTGCAGGGCACGATTCCGGCCCTGCAGGACCGCAGTGCGGCGTTCGAGGTCTACTTCATCAACCCGGCCGGTGACTACGCCACCTGGCGCAGCACGCGGCAGTCGTCCGGCTATGACGTGCGCAGCTTCGAGGTGCGGGCGCGGCCACAGCAGGCAATCGAAGGATTCCGGCCGGGCATGAGCGTGCTGTTTGCATGGCCGCAGGACTGACATCTGCCGGTGCCTTCGCCGCCTCGCTGCGGCGCGAGTTGCAGCACTGGCGCAGTGACCGCTGGGAGCTGGCGTTGGTGACGGTGCTGCCGCTGCTGCTGATGGCGCTGATGATGTGGCTGTTCTCCGGCTCGGTGCTGCGGCAGGTGCCGATCGCCCTGGTTGACCTGGACCACAGCCCGACCAGTCGCGGTCTGGCACGCGCCATCGATGACAGCCCCGGCGTGCGGGTGGCAAGCCAGCCGGCGTCGCTGCAGCAGGCACAGGCGCAGCTGCGCGCGCTGGAGGTATTTGCCATCGTGCTGGTGCCGCGCGACCTGAGCCGGCGCGCGCTGCGTGGCGAAACCGTGCCGGTCTACGCCTTCTACAACGCCACCTACATGGCGACCGGGCAGTCGGCCGGACGCGATATCGGTGATGCGGTGAGCGCCTACAACGCGCGCATGCTCAAGGAGCAGATCGCGCTGCAGGTTGGCCCTGCAAAACTGCGTGGGCCACCGGTCACGGTGCAGGCCACGGTGCTGTACAACCCGGCGCGCAGCTATGAGTTGTTCCTGCTGCCGTTGATCTTCCCGGCCATGCTGTCCCTGCTGGCCGCGCTCGCGGCGGGTGCCGCGTTTGGGCGCGAGCAGCGCGATGGCCTGCTCGGCGGCTGGTTGCAGCAACGGCCGTGGGCGGCGATGGCCGGCAAGCTGTTTCCGTATGTCGCGCTGTTCTCGCTGTATGGCGCGCTGGGCGTGACATACCTGGCCTATGTGCGCGGTGACGGCGTGGCCGGCAGTCTGTGGTTGATGCTGCTGGTGCAGCCGCTGTTCTACCTGGCCTGCTGCAGTTTCGCGTTGCTGTTCATCGCCATTACCCGCGACATCTGCACGGGGCTGTCGGTGGTGGGTCTGACGATTGGTACCGCGCTGGCGTTCTCCGGTGCCACCTTTCCGGTGATCGAGGCGCCGTTGTTCACCCGCGTCTGGAACCTGTTGCTGCCGCTCACCGCCTATGTGCAGGTGCAGATGCAGCAGTTGTTCATGGGCGCGCCTTGGCAGGTGTCGCTGCGGCCATTGGCGGTACTGTTGTTGATGACCGTGGTGGCCGGCGGCTTGGGGGCGTACCTGCTGCTGCGCACTGCACGCCAGCAGGTGCGTGCATGAGCGGCTTCGGCGCTGGCTTCCGGAGCGCCCTGCAGGCGATGTTCGCCGACCCGGCCGCGCGCGCGGTGATGATAGGCGCGGTGCTGCTGTACTCGTTCTTCTATCCGGCGGCGTATCGCCACCAGGTCGCCAGTGACCTGCCGATCGCGGTGGTGGACGCTGATCACAGCGCAACCAGCCGCGAGCTGATCCGGCATGTGGATGCACTGCTGGCGGTGTGGGTGGTCAGCCAGCCGCCGGATCTGGCCCAGGCCAAACAGCAGCTGCTGCGCGGCGAGGTGGATGGCATCGTGCTGATCCCGCAGCGGCTGGAACGCGACATCCTGCGTGGCGGCAGCGGGCAACTGGTGTTGCTGGGCAACGGTGCCTACCTGAGCCGGGCCAGCGCCATCCTCAACGGCCTGGCCGAAGGCATCACAGGCTTTGGTCGCCAGCAGGCAGTGCGCCAGGCGGCCTTCATGGGCGCACCGCAGGCGGCACCGCTGCAGTTGGTGCAGCGGCCGCTGTACAACACCCGTGAAGGCTATGGCAGCAGCGTGGTGCCCGGCGTATCGGAACTGATCGTGCACCAGACCCTGCTGCTCGGCATTGGGGTACTGCTGGGCAGCCGCCGCGCGCAGTTGGGCAGGCGGTTGCAGTTCGACCTGCCGACCTTGTCGGGAATGGCCCTGGCCTTCGTTGTGGTGGCGGTGTGCGGGCTGCTGTACTACGTCGGCTTCACTGCCTGGGCGCAGGATTATCCGCGCGGCGGCAATATCCCGGGAATGTTGTTAGCGGTGCTGCTGTTCGCGCTGGCGACGGTGGCGTTCGGTCTGTTCATCGCCAGCTTCTTCGATACCCGCGAGCGTGCGTTCCAGTACGTCACCGCGGTGTCGATACCGCTGTTCTTCCTGTCCAACCTGTCGTGGCCGGCCATCGCTTCACCGCCGGCCCTGGTGGCGTTGGCCAAGCTGTTGCCGACCACCGCCGGCATCAATGCCATCGTTCGCACCCAGCAGTTGGGCGCGCGCCTGCCAGAGATCGGCGGCGAGCTGCTCAACCTGTTGTTGCTGGCGCTGCTGTACGGCGGGCTGGTGCTGTGGCGGCTGCATGGCCGACGGCAGCGCTGAGCGCAGCGTTGGCTGCTAGCATCGGCGCATGGATTCCCTCAGCCAGATCGTTCTCGGTGGTGCGATCGCCGCCGCCATCACCCCCGCCGCACATCGCCGCGCCGCCTTGCTTGCCGGTGCCGCGCTGGCGACGCTGCCCGATCTGGACGGTTTGGCGATCATGGCCTTCACCGATAACCCGGTGAGCTTGATGACGGTGCACCGCAGCTTCAGCCATTCGCTGTTCGTGCTGCCCTTGCTGGGCACCTTGATCTGGTGGTTGTACAAGCGCTTCGGCCATGGCCGCGTTGCCCAGGCGCCGACGCGCTGGTGGTGGGCGATCGTGCTGGCGCTGGTGACGCATCCATTGCTGGATGCCTTCACTGTTTACGGCACGCAGCTGTGGTGGCCGCTGACGCCGCCACCGACGATGTGGTCCAGCGTCTTCATCATCGATCCGCTCTATACGATCTGGCTGCTGGTTGGCTGCGGTATTGCCTGGTTTGCGCGTGCACGGCCATTGGCGCAACGCGCGCTGGTGGCGGGCCTGGTGTTGAGCAGCGGTTATCTGGGCTGGTCGTTGATCGCCAAGGCGCAGGTGGACCGCGTTGCCGCGCAGTCACTGGCGCATATGGACCTGGCCGATGCGCCGCGCTTCTCGGTGCCGATGCCGTTCAACACCTTGCTGTGGCGGGTGGTGGCGATGACGCCGCAGGGCTATGTGGTCGGTGATCGCTCGCTATGGGCCGATCACGGGCCGATGCAGTTCCAGGGATACCCGTCGAATGTGCAGGCGTTGCGGCAGGCGGCCGATGTGCCTGCGGTGCAGCGACTGAACTGGTTCAACCACGGCTTCATGCGTGCGCAGGTGGTGGATGGCGAGCTGGTGCTCAGCGATCTGCGCATGGGCTTGGAGCCGGACTACAACTTCAACTTCGCCGTCGCCAGCGAACGTGATGGCCAGTGGCAGGCGATGCCGCCACGGCAGGTGATGCCGGCCTATCGGCAGGCCGGCAATCGTGATGTGCTGAAACAGCGTTTGGCGCTGATGTGGCAGCGCATCTGGCGAGCGCCGGTGGCAACCGGCGCCGCCACAACTCAGTAGACCGTGGCGCGGGCCTGCACGAAGGAATAGAAGAACACCGCATTGGGGTCGTTCTGCACCTGGGTGAACTCGGCGCGCATGCCATCCACCGTCGCCTGGTCGACCTTGCCAGCCTCCAGCAGTTGCTCGGCCGCTGACAGCAGCAGTTCTTCCCACAGCGCGAACATCACCTTGCGCCGGGCCGGCTCGCGATTGTCCAGGTGCACGGTCTTGGTCTGCGTCTGCACATCGCGGAAGCCGCCGGCCAGCAGCAGGTTGCCGAGCTTGGCGCCGACGAACGGGTCGCCACCGCTGTCGATCTGGAAATCGTTGAACGCCATCCAGTAACGCCACAGGTTGGGCGAATAGGGATCGAGCAGGAACGAGGCGTTCATCACCTCGGTGACGAATACCGGCGAGCCCGGGCTCAGCACCCGCCGCACTTCGGCCAGCGCGCGCGCGGGCGAGGGGACGTGCTCCAACACCCAGCACAGGAAGGCGCCGTCGAAGCTGCGCGGTTCGAACGGCAGGTCGGTGGCGTTGGCGCGCTGGAACTCGACGCGCTCCTGCAGCCACGGCATCTGTGCCAGGTGCGCGTTGGCGGCAGCCAGCTGGCGCTCGTTGAGGTCGATGCCGGTGACCCGCAGGTCCGGGAAGCGGCGCAGCAGGATCTCGCTCTGCGCACCGACGCCGCTGCCTACTTCGAGGATGTGGCGGGAGTTGCGGAAGTCGATGTCATGGAAGATCGCCGGTTCGAACAGGCGTGCCTGCTTGCGCAGCCGCTCCTGTTCGTTTGCCGAGAAGCCATGCAGGTAGGGGAAGTCGTTGAGAGTCATGGAAACAGCGTCGTGCAGTGATCCGCCCAGTATCGCCAGCCGGTGTTACCGCGGCGCATGCGTAACGGAACCCAGCATTGCGGTGTCGCAGGCAATGTCGGTGCGGCGCGGGTTTGCGGCCTTGCGCGGCTGATAGCCATTGGTTCTGTGGATTCGGCGATTTGGAATCAGGCTTTGGTGGGAGCGTGGATAGCCACTTTTCGGCAGCTGAGAAGCCAAGGGTTCATTTGTTCTGAAAATGAAACGAATTATTGGAATTTAAGTAATTGTTCTGAATTTGGCAGTAAATACAATGGGCGCCATCAAGCAAAGACCGGCGCTGTTGCCGGCTGCTCCCCCTGAAGGAAACGATCATGAACAGCCAAGTCATCTCCCTGTACAAGAAGCGCCGGTCGCAGTACGCCCTCGGCAAGCAGCTGCCGATCAGCCAGGACGACACTACCCAGCTGATCAAGCAGGCCATGCGCCAGGCACCGTCGGCCTTCAACGCCCAGTCCTCGCGCGCGCTGATCCTGTTCGGCGACCACAGCCAGAAGTTCTGGGAGCTGACCAAGGAAGAGCTGCGCAAGATCGTGCCCGCTGAGGCATTTGCGGCCACCGAAGGCAAGATCAACAGCTTTGCTGCCGGTGCTGGCACGGTGTTGTACTTCGTCGACACCGACGTGGTGAAGGGCCTGCAGGAACAATTCGCGCTGTACGCCGACAATTTCCCGATCTGGGCCGAACAGTCCAACGGCATGGCCCAGTTCGCGGTGTGGACCGCGCTGGCTGACGCTGGCGTCGGCGCCAGCCTGCAGCATTACAACCCGCTGGTGGACGAGGTGGTGCGCAAGCACTGGGGCGTGCACGGCAACTGGCAGCTGCGCGCGCAGATGCCGTTCGGCTCGAATGAAGCCCCGTTCGGTGAAAAGACCTTCATGGAAGACGAAGCGCGCTTCAAGGTATTCGGCTGAATTGCAGCGGCGCGGTTCTCTCCCCCGCGCGCCGCTGACAGTCGAACGGGCCCGCCAGCAGCAGTTGGTGGGCCTTTTTTCTGTAGCGCCGAGCCATGATCGGCAGAGGCGTTCTGCACCATCGGACAGATTGCCGGCAACGCTTCAGCCGAGCATTGCTCGGCTCTACGAGGCGTACGCGGTTTCGCCCGCTACCAGCGCATCGAAATAATCACGGGTCAGCCGGATCTGCGCATCGGCAGTTTCTGCGGCGTTGACCACCGCGCGGAATGCGGCATTCTCCGGGCGATCCTTCGCATACCAGCCCAGGTGCTTGCGGGCGATGCGCACGCCCTGTGGTTCGCCGTAGAAGGCATGCAGGTCGCTCAAATGGCCCAGCAGGATGTCGCGCACTTCCTCCACCGACGGCGGTGGCAGCTCTTCGCCGGTAGCCAGGTAATGCGCGATCTCACGGAAGATCCACGGCCGGCCCTGTGCGGCGCGGCCGACCATCACTGCATCGGCGCCGGTCAGCTTCAGTACCTGCTCGGCCTTGCGCGGTGAATCCACGTCGCCATTGGCCAATACCGGGATCTTCAGCATCGCCTTGATCGCGGCGATGGTCTCGTACTCGGCCACGCCGGTGTAATGCTGGTCGCGGGTGCGGCCGTGAATCGCCAACGCGGCGATCCCGCTGTCTTCGGCGATATGCGCGATGGTCGGTGCGTTGCGTACCTCCGCGCACCAGCCGGTGCGGATTTTCAGTGTCACTGGCACATCGACGGCATTGACCACGGACTCAAGAATGCGCGCCACCAGAGCCTCGTCGCGCATCAATGCCGAGCCGGCCCAGGCGTTGCAGACCTTCTTGGCCGGGCAGCCCATGTTGATGTCGATGATCTGTGCGCCGTGGTCGACGTTGTAGCGCGCGGCCTCGGCCAGCTGCTGCGGCTCGGTGCCGGCGATCTGTACGCTGATCGGCGCCGGTTCACCAGCATGGTCCATGCGATGGATGGACTTGCGGGTGGTCCAGAAGCGTGGATCGCTGATGGTCATTTCCGAGGCGGCCAGACCCGCGCCGAGCCGTTTGCACAGCTGGCGGAATGGCTTGTCGGTGACGCCGGCCATGGGCGCGAGCACCACGTTGGGTGCAATGGTGTAGGGGCCGATCTGCATGGGGGTATTGTACGGCGGGGGCTGGAACCCCGGCTGTAGGAGCGGCAAGAGTCGCGAAGCTGGGAGTGTGCGAAGGCTTACGAGCTAACCCCTCCCCAGCCCTCCCCTGCTGCGCAAGGGAGGGGCAGAGCCATAGGCTCAGACGTCGGCCGGGGTCATCCGCGGCATTGCCAGCGCGGCGCCTTCGTTCTCGGTGGAGCGGGCAGCGTACTGGTTGGCGAAGCGCACGTGCTTGATGAACGCTGCGTCCGGTGCCGCTGCCAGCGAGGCGGCGAGGGCGCCGTTGAAGGCATCGCCGGCACCGGTGGTGTCCACCACCTGCACCGACTCGGCAGCCACCCGGTAGTACGGCTGGCTATCGCTGCGCAGCTTGTCCTCATCGTGCGAGACAAACACGCCAACCGCGCCCAGTGTCACCACCACGGTGTTGCTGGACAGCTTGCGGCACAGGGCGTGCAGGCTGGCGCCGTCCAGGGCGGCGACGTCATCGGCCTCGATGCGCTCGCCGACATGACGGCCGAGCAGGGCGGCAAACTCGGTTTCGTTGGGGGTCAGCACATCGGCCAGCTTGAGCAGGCTGATGGTGGACGGGGCATTGGCCGGGGCGGCGTTGAGCATGGTGAGCACGCCGGCTTCGCGGGCCTGCGCCAGCGCGGCTTCGATCGTTTCCACCGGCGATTCCAACTGGGCCAGCAGGACCTTGGCACCACCGATCAGGGCGGCGTTGGCGGCAACGAAATCCGTGCTCAGCGAGGCATTGGCACCGGCGCCGATCACAATCGAGTTGCGGCCACGGCCATCGACGTAGATGCCAGCGGTACCGGTCGGCTCGGCGGTGGCTTCGGCCACCAGCGTGATGCCGTCGGCGTTGGCCAGCTGGCGGGCGAGGTCGCCGCCAGCATCGGCGCCGAGCGCGCAGACGAAGCTGGTGTCGGCACCGGCGCGGCGTGCCGCGACGGCCTGGTTGAAGCCCTTGCCACCGGGACCGGTGCTGTAACGGCCAGCAATGGTCGCTCCCGGCGCGGGCAGGGCATCGCAGCGCCAGACGTGATCGACATTGAAGGAACCGGCAACGACTACAGAACTCATGGAATCTTTGTCTCTAAGGTGGCGATGAAACAGCAGCTGCGATGGCTTGGCCATCTGACTCGACCGCTTTGTAGCGGCCGAGCCGTATCAGCTGGATTGAATCAACTGAAGTGGGTCAGCACGCCGGCAATGGTGGCGGTCATCAAGGTGGCGATGGTGCCGCCCAGAACCGCACGCAGGCCGAACTTGGCCAGGTCCTGGCGACGGTCCGGGGCCAGCCCGCCGATGCCGCCGATCTGGATGGCGATCGAGCTGAAGTTGGCGAAGCCACACAGGGCGTAGGTCGCGATCAGGCGGCCTTCTTCGCTCAAGGTGGTGCCAGGAACGTTGCCCTGGATGATCTGCGACAGGTCCATGTAGGCGACAAATTCGTTGATCACGACCTTCTGGCCGATCAGCGAACCCACGGTGGTGGCGTCAGCCCACGGCGTGCCGATCACCCAGGCGATTGGTGCCAGCACGTAGCCGAAGATGGTGGCCAGGTTGGTCGGCTTGCCGATGGCGGCGGCCAGGCCGGTGACGTCACCGATCCAGGTCAGTGGCGCGTTGAGCAGGGCGATCAGGGCGATGAAGGCAAGCAGCATGGCGCCGATGTTCAGTGCCAGGCGCAGACCATCGCCAGCGCCGGCAGCGGCTGCGTCGATGATGTTGGACGAGGTCTTTTCCACTTCCATCTTGACCGTGCCGCGGGTCAGCGGGGTGCCGGTCTCCGGCACCAGCAGCTTGGCGACCACCAGCGTGGCCGGTGCGGCCATGATCGAGGCGGCCAGCAGGTGCTTGGCGTAGAAGGCCTGCGAGGCCGGATCGCCACCGCCGAGCATGCCGACGTAAGCGGCCAATACGCCACCAGCGATATGCGCCATGCCGCCGATCATCATGGTGATCAGTTCGGACTGGGTCATCTTGGAGATGTAGGGGCGCACGGTCAGCGGTGCCTCGGTCTGGCCGATGAAGACGCTGGCGCAGACGCTGGTGGTTTCCGCGCCGGACACGCGCATCACCTTGGTGATGGCCGCAGCCATGACCCGCACGATGGCCTGCATCACGCCCAGGTGATACATCACGCCCATCAGCGCCGAGAAGAAGATGATGGTCGGCAGCACCTGGAAGGCGAAGATGAAGCCGTACTTGGGTACATCCATCAGGCTGCCGAAGATGAAGTTCGAGCCTTCATTGACGAAGCTCAGGATCTTGACAAAGCCCTTGCCCAGCCAGTCGAACACGTCGCGACCGCCTGGAACCAGCAGCACCAGCGCCGCAAAGGCGATCTGCAGGGTGATGCCGGTGGCAACCAGCTTCCAGTCAACGGCTTTCTTGTTATTGGAAAAGAGCCAGGTGATGCCCAAAAGCACCGCCAGGCCGAACAGGCCGAAGCCGATTCTGCCCAAACCTTCGAACATGAGTAATCCCCGGGCGTGCCCGCAAAAGACGCAAGCCTAGAGCAGCGGCTGATGCCGGGCAAGAATATCTCCGGCATAAGCCGGTATTTGCTGGGATTGCGCCGGTATCGGCAAGGTCCGCAGGACGGTCCGGTGCGCAGCCGGGGTTACACTTGTGGCCTGTCTGCGCGGATTCCGTGCACCGTCCCCTAGTTGGAGCCAGCCATGCAATACCGTCGTCTCGGGTCGTCCGGCCTGCAGCTGTCCGCCTTGTCGTTTGGTGCCTGGGTAACCTTTGGCAGCCAGATCGGGCGCGACGAATCGCGCAACCTGATTGCCTGCGCCTGGGACAACGGGGTCAATTTCTTCGACAACGCCGAGGTCTATGCCAAGGGCCGCGCCGAGGAGGTGATGGGCGATGTGATCGCCGACCTGCGCCTGCCGCGAGATGGCTTCTGCGTGTCGTCCAAGGTGTTCTTTGGTGCGGTCGATGAGCCGGCGCCGACCCAGCGCGGGCTCTCGCGCAAGCATGTCACCGATGCCTGCCACGCCGCGCTCAAGCGCCTGCGGGTGGACTATCTGGACCTGTATTACTGCCACCGACCGGACGCGGAGACCCCGATCAGCGAAACCGTGCTGGCGATGGACAACCTGATCCGGCAGGGCAAGGTGCTGTACTGGGGTACCTCGGAGTGGTCAGGCGCGCAGATTGCCGAGGCCGTGGCGTTTGCCCGCGCCAACCATCTATATGCGCCGAGCATGGAGCAGCCGCAGTACAACCTGCTGCACCGCGCCCGCGTGGAGCAGGAGTACGCGCCACTGTATGCCGATGCCGGGTTGGGCACCACCATCTGGTCGCCGCTGGCTTCGGGCCTGTTGACCGGCAAGTACAACGACGGCATCGCCGAGGATTCGCGTCTGGGGCAGTCCACGCTTGGCTGGTTGCAGGCCTCGGTGCTGGGCGAGCCGGCCGATGACCGTCTGGGCAAAGTGCGTCGTTTCACCGCCTTGGCCGCGGAGCTGGGCGAGTCGCCGGCGCAGCTGGCGATTGCCTGGTGCCTGCGCAACCCGCAGGTGTCCAGCGTGATCCTCGGTGCGAGCCGGGTGTCGCAGCTGGAAGAGAACCTGCGCGCGCTGGACGTGCTGGGCAGGGTGGAAGAGGGCGCCTGGCAGCAGATCGAGGCGATCTTCGCCTGATAGTGGAGCTGTAGTGGGGGGGGGGGGGGGGGGGGGGGGCCCCCGGCGGGGGGGGGCGGCGTGGGGGGGGGGGTGGGGGGGGGGGGGGGGGGGGGGGGGGGGCCCGCGCCCGCCCGCGGGGGGCA